>JBGSME010000137.1:0-3416 GCA_041740335.1 Bryobacteraceae bacterium
GCCAGCTTTCCATCGTCGGAGAGCACCGAAAAATAGGCGAACTCGCCGGCCGCGCTCGGCTCTGTCAAACGCCGGCCGGTGCCAGAAGCAAGGTCCCGAACCAGCAGCGCTCCAGACCCCGGCTCAAGGCCGGTAAGAAAGCGTCCATCGCGGGAGGGACCTCCCAGGTGCGACGCCCCCGGCCCGACCCAAACGGCAATCCGGTCCGCCGCGCACAGAGCGCCAGCCAGCATCGCAATCGCATAAATTCCGACACGGACCCTCACGCAAGGTAGTATAACCGTAGTGGACATTCGAGGTCTCAGCGCCGCGTCTCTTTCCGTCTTCCTGATCGCTGCCGCCAGCGTCCACGCTCAGGATAGCAAGCAGGACTACGCCGGCTCAGCCGTATGCGGAAAGTGCCATCCGGCGGAGTATAAACTCCAATCCACCACCGGCCATGCCGGGTCGCTGGCAAGGGCCTCCGAGCACCGGCTCGCAAGAGAATTCCTTCCATTTACCAAGGGGTGGAAACCGGCGCCGGAATGGGCATTTGGGGGTGGTATTCAGGCCGTTACCTTCGTCAGCCGCATCCCAGCATCCGCCGGCGAACCCTCAAGCTACCTGGAACACAGGCTCAGCTACTATCGATCCACGAACAAGCTTGGCATCACGCCGGGCCACGATGACGCAGCCGCCCCCGGGGTGCGCTATCCCCTGTTCGGAGCCAGCGGAGCCATCCTACGCTGCTTCCTCTGCCACACGACCGGGATTCCTGCTGTGGTGGATGGAGAGATCGTTCCGGCCGAGCCCGGGGTCCGTTGTGAGACCTGCCATGGTCCGGGAGCCGCACATGCAAAGGCGCCTGGGCTCAGCAATATCGTCCGGCCGGGTCAGTACAGTCCGATTGAGATGAACCAGGCATGCGGAAGCTGCCATCGAAAGCCCGCCGCCAAGGGCGACGACACCGATTTTCGCAACTCATGGAACGCTCGACATCAGCCAATCTATCTGGCTCAAAGTAAATGCTTTCTAAAGAGCGAAGGCAAACTTTCGTGTATCACCTGCCACGGCCCTCATGGTGGCCCGGCGAGGGCGGCTTGTGAGACGTGCCATGAACAGACGAAGCACCGCGCGGCGCTGCGTGTCGCGGGCCGGAAATGCGAGGGCTGTCATATGCCGATGGTGCGGCCCAAGGCGGAGTTGGGGTTCTCGAATCATTGGATCGGGGTCTACAAACCGGGCGAATCACTGGTGCCACAGATCCGCCCCTGATCGGCCAAAACAGGATGGGCTACGGCCGCTCCAACTCAACGAGCGAATCCCGGATCTCCGCCGCCGCTTTGGCATCGCCAAGCCGTTCATAGATGGCGAGCGCGCGGGTAAACAACGTGCGTGCTTCCGCCGGCCGGCGGGTGGCGGCGAGCAGGTCGGCAAGATTTCCAAGACAGACCGCCACGCGAGCGTGCCAGGGTCCGAGACTCTGTTCGAGCAACCGCAACCCGCGCCGAAGCAACTGCTCAGCCCCAACGAGATCACCCTGCGCGCCCGTAACACCCGCAAGATTGTTCAGCGTAGTGCCAATCTCCGGATGCCTCGGCCCCAACGTCTTCTGCTGTATCGCCAGCGCGCGCCGATAGAGAACCGCGGCGGCAGCGAACTCCTCCGATTGTTCAAGGGCAAATCCAAGGTCGGCCAGAGCGGAGGCGAGAATCGGATCCGCCGGCGGGAGAATTTTTTCCGCCATTGCCACGGCCGCGCGATATCGGGCAACCGCTTCCGGCGCATCGCCCCGGGCCGCTGCCAGCGCGGCTGTCTCTCTGTAGAGCGTAACGATGTCGGAATTGGGCTTCGGTTCACTTCGCCGCAGAGCAATGGCCCGATCAAGCAGAGCGAATCGCTCGGAAGGCGGCGACAGTTGGGCCAGCCGTTGCAGGATCCCGGGAACCAGGTGGCCATCGCCACCCGCACGTCCAACGATTTGAAGGGCCCTGGTGAAGTAGGTACGCGCGACCTCCGGACGGCCCGCTGACTCCAGGAACCGGCCGGCATCCACCAGCGCGGCGGCCAACGCCGGGCTCTCTGGGCCGGAAGAGGATTCCACTTCGCTGAGGTGATGCTCGTAGAGTGGCGCCAGTCTCGCCGGATTCGCAGCCTCGTAAACAGAAAGCGGCACCGTTAGCACTTGTAGAACAAGGTAGAGCTGGGAAGCCATTTGCGATCCTTTTCGAACAGTGTATCCCACTCGCGGGACTCCCCCAGTACGGGAGGGGTAGTACTGTACCTACAGAAATACTCTTTACCACCCGATATGTGAGTGCTACTATGAGTCACTAATAGACGAGGCATCTCATGATCCTACTGATTCTACAGAACATGGACAGAACCAAGGCCCGCGGGGTGACATGCCCCAATTGCGGGTCTCACGCACTCGCGGCTTCGGTTTCAGACCGAAAGTGGTTAGACGCAGTTCTCTTACTGGCCAGCGTCGTAAGCTATCAATGCCGGGTGTGCAATGAACATTTCCGAAGTCCCGGTAGTTTTGAGGTGCGAGTTGCAGCAAACGGATTGTCCGTGCGGGCATGCTGCGAGTAGCCGTTTGACTTTTCCCTTGAGATAAACTTTCGGCGCGAAGCACTATTTCCACGTGCAGCTTCGCGTACGAATCCGCCTCGGGCAAACACGTTCAAACACAGATGAAACCGTCCCGGCATGGTCCGCTTTCGAACAGGCGTGCCGCAAAACCGACTTCTATTCCAGAGCAAGCAGCAACAGGGACTGCGTGCGCCAGCGTGCTCCGGTGGACCTCGAGTATTACTTCCAGCACGCCGGCCGGTTCCTGAATGAGGGCGCAATCCCGCCATCCCCGCTGCCATTGGAAGCTCCGTGGACGACAGCGCGAACGGTAGCCGTTTCATCTTGGTTTTCCGTGGAGCGGGCAATCAATTTGAGACAAACACCCACGTGCCGGCAACTGCTTGAAGCGGAGATGGAAGCGCTCGCCGGGCCTCCAACTGCGCTCGCCGGCATTGCTCAGGCGATAGAGGAAGGGCGGCTTCCGATCGCGCCACTTCGCTACGGCGCTGTTGTTCTGGAAAGCCTCGCCGGACCGGCACTTACTCCCCGCCTTGCCCGTGAACTTTGGAAAGCCTTCCAGGCACCATTGATCCGCCAGATCCGCGGTTTCCAGGGCGAGTTGCTCGCGTTTGAATGCGAAGCCCGGCAAGGTATGCACGTGGCCGGAGCGAACGGATATTGGGAGGTTGAACCCGATAGCGGGAGCCGTCTGCTGGTAACCAGTTTTCTCAACCGGCGGTACCCGGTGGCACGCCTTCGCACGCGGCTGGCGGGCGAACTGGATTGGACGCCCTGTTCCTGCGGGCAGCCCTCGGCGCGCATCCACAACCTCAGAACCTGGGAAGAACCGGTGGAGATGC
>JBGSME010000138.1:0-2976 GCA_041740335.1 Bryobacteraceae bacterium
CAGGGCGACGCGCCGGGCGCTCTCGAGGTGCTCGACCGGGCACGCCGTCTTTCGCCTTCGGACATCCGTCTGTCCTACCGGTTTGCGCGAGCGCTTTACCGGCAGGGCCGCTTAGAGGAAGCCCAGGATCTCGCCATTGAGTGTATTGAGGCGAATGGAACCTTCCGTCCTGCAATCCGGCTTCTCGGTAGGATCTACTACGACGCGGGGCATCCCCATTTGGCTCTCGAAGAGTTCGAACACTTGCTCGTGCTGAGCCCCAAGGATCGGATTGCGGCCTCCTTGACGGCAGCCGCCGCGTGGCACTGCGGCCGTCTGGACCGCTGCATCGAGTTAGCCGGTGCGTTAATAGCAGAAGGCTTGGCGGCTCCCTTCTTCCATTCTTTCTTTGTTACCGCGAAGCTGCACAGGACCGGGGAGACCGGGGCGACATTGCGCGCGGCCGCAACCGGGTGGTCGAACAGATGGACTGGGCCGCTGCCGCGCCGCCCCCTGAGCCGTAGGGCCGACGATCCGCACCGCACGCTTCGCATCGGCTACGTTACCCAGGAGTTCACGGCTGGTCCGGCGATCCATTTCATCCAGCCGCTGCTCAGCCAGCGTAGCGCAGCCGGGTTCGAAGTCTTCGTTTACCACACAACCGCTCTAAATGATCTACTGACAGAGACGGCACGAGTAGCTGCGGATCACTGGCGGGAGCACGAGAACTTCGATGATTTGGCAGCGGCGATCGCTTCTGACCGTATCGACATACTTGTGGATCCATCCGGACACTACGGGACGCACCTGAGTCTTTTCCAGTCGCGCCACGCACCCATTCAGATGACCTTTCCGGACTGCCCTTCCACCACCGGGGCCGTTCACATGGATTACATTCTCACTGACCGCTGGGTCTGCCCGGTGGGAAGCGAAGGGCAGTACACCGAGAAACCTGTCTTTCTTCCGGCCGGCTATCTTCCATACAAACCTCCTCTTTCGCCGCCTATAACTCCCTTGCCTGCGGTTCGTAATGGGTACGTCACGTTCGGGATGTTTCAGAGACCCGCGAAGTTGAATACGGCGGTTTGGGACGCGGTGGCCCAGGTTATGCGAGCGGTGCCGGATTCGCGGCTGCTGATCCACTATAACCTCGCCGAGCTCGACGACCCGCGGTCCCCGGTCCAGGAATGTTTCGGTTCCGAGTTGGCGTCGCGCGGGGTATCTCCGGAGCGATTGTCGGCGAGAGGGCCCGCGCCACTTGCCGATCATCTGGCAATACTGGCGGAAACAGACATCGCGCTCGACACGTTCCCCTACAACGGCCAGACAACCGCGTGCGAGTGTCTCTGGATGGGAGTACCGGTGGTTACGTTAGCGGGCGAAGCCCATGTATCGCGGGTGGGCCTCGAAATACTGGATCGCATCGGGCTGGGGCGGTTGGCGGCCAAGGATTCCGCTGGGTATGTGGAAGCGGCGGTCTCACTGGCGTCCGGTATTGCCGCGCTCGAAGCGCTGCGGAAGCAGCTTCGGCCGATGCTGGAACGATCGCCGATGCTAGACGGATCAGTGGTCAGTGGGATCGAACAAGCGTATCGGGAGGTATGGAAAGAATGGTGTCGAAAATAGAGTTACCGCCGTATGGCGTCATGCCCTTGGGGCACGATGCATCGGAAGCGGCCCCGAAGGACTGGCGGCCGGGCCGGCCCTTCTCTGCGTGGCTCAATGAGAACGCAACGATGCTGCATGAGCTGCTGTGGCCGGAGTTCAGCCAGAAAAACCAAGCACCCATGCTCGAACTGACCCGGGCCGACATCGAAATACTGCTGCAAATCCGTGTCGATCACTTGCTCGACGAGTTGCCCGATTCCAAGCTTCGTCATCTGGACTGCCAGCCGCACCGGAGCTTCTTCACCGCCGAGGACGCTCCGCATAAGTTCGGTGAGCTTCACCGGAGCTACGATCGCGAGATGGACGAGGGCCAGGTTCTGGCCGCCCTGCCGAGACTGTTCAGCCGCGGCTGGTACAACAAGGGGCCTAACGGAATCCCCTTCTATTTTAAGAGCATCTTGCAGCGGCCCCGGCCCTATCAGGTCGCCCTGCTGTTAGATCCGGACACCAAGTTCACGCATGAAGCCGCGAAGACGGCACTGCATCCCTCCATGATCAGCGGCCACTGCTTTGTGGGGATGATGGGCATGGCCGGGGTCTTCGAGCGCCTTCTATTGGACGGAACGCAACTCGGCGGCGATTCTTGGGACGCCCTGCGCCAGTACGCCGTCGACATCGGCGACCGGCGCGTAATGGCCGGAGTTCACTACCCGAGCGACAACCTCGCGTCGTGGCTGCTCGTGCTCGACCTATCCATCCGGACGTGTCACCCGGCAGTGGCTGAATCCGTACGGAATCAGCTATGGAAGGCCATCTCGGAGCGTAGCGTGGTGTTCAAACGCATCGAGCGAGCTCTGGCAGAAGGGGCCACGGTCTACCAACCCGCCTGGAATGAGCTGTACTTGCGCGCCGGCATCAGAGCAGCGGGTGCGGCATCTTAGCCCGGCGGACGGGCCGCAACTGTCCCAAGGCTCGCTCCAGGACTGCCAGGTAACGCTGCGTCATCGGAGTTATATCCGCCGTAACCGCCTCGTCGAAAGCGAACGGAACATCCCCGAGCAACGTCAGCCGCTGCTTCTCGAACACGCCGTCCAGGCCCGCGGACGGGAAAATTACCGGTGTTCCAAACGCCAGACACGGCAGCACTACATGCAGTCGCGTGGTCCAAACCAGTTCGGCGCGGCGCAGTAGCTCGAGCATCGCAGCGGCGCGATCCCATTGCTCCGCCCAAGAGAGATCCCCGATACAATTGGTCAGCGGTTCGGTATTTGGGCAATCTCCCGCGTCGACACTGTATCGGCCGCGGCGGCGCCCCCGATACCGCTCAAAGGTAAGGGTGGCGCATCCGATCGTCTCATGCTCAACCTGAAACCCTCGCAGAAGCGTGCT
>JBGSME010000139.1:0-5318 GCA_041740335.1 Bryobacteraceae bacterium
CTGCTCATCGAAAGGTGTGTAGGGGCGCCCGGAAAGATAGGCGAATCGGGCGGAGAATTCCCATTTTGAATTCAGGCGGTAGCCGCCGACGCTGCTGAAAACGCGAGGGTAGTCGAACGAACTGGGGCGGAAGACTGAGTCGAGCGCGGCGTGCCTTGTTTTAGAGAACGAGAGGTTGGCTTGGCCGAACCAGCGATCTGAGAACTTCTTTTCCGCGAAGAACTCGATGCCGCGAACGCGTCCGCGCCCGGCGCTGGTGAGCGGGAACAGCACTTGACGGATGGCGAAGGTATCGCCGAGCGTGGCCAGCGACACTTGCGGCAGTTGGGTGGCGACGGGGTAATCGCGATAGTCCTTGCGATAGGCTTCGACGGTGACGCGAAGGGTATTGCTGGCGATGTAGGATAGGCCGGTGACGTAGTGATTGGCGCGCCATGGGCGGAGGCCGCGGTTTTCGGGGAAGGCGGAGAGGAAGAGAAAGAAAGGCTGCTGGAAGTAAGTTCCGAAGCTGGCCCGCCAGGATAGCTTACCGGTGAGGTTGTAACTTGCGCCGGCGCGAGGGCTGATCGCGGTCCTTTTGAGGTACTGATAGTGGTCGGCACGGCCGCCCCAGGTGATGTTGAGACGTTGGGTGAAATTCCGGGTGGTCTGGAAGTAAGCGCCGGTTTGGGAGGCGCGGTAGTTCTGCTGAATGGAGAAAGGGTTGAGTTCCGGGATGCGCGAGTAGGGGCTATCGGTGCCGAAGGGCGAGGCTACGTCGTAGGCGATGCCGAAGGTCTTGTAACTTCCGCCGGCTTGAACTTTACCGAAGACAGGAGCGTAGGCGGTGAGATCGTATTTGACGGTAGTTTCGCCTTCGCCGGAATCCTCGCGGTAGACAAGGTCGCCATTGGCGAGCAGTTGGTCGATGGAGATGCCGGGAGGCGGAACGCCGCGCCGGACGAGATCGCGGGCAGATTGATTGACGCGCGCTTCCGAGTGAGTGAGGCCGAGAAGCCCGACGCCGCGTGAGCCGAACAGGCGCTGCCAGTTGAAGCCGGTGGCTGAGCGCCAGCCGCCATAGCGGATGTCGAGGTTATCGATTTCCTCGTCGTTCTTGCTATTCGCGGTGGCGCCGAGGCGGATGTTGTCGCGGCCGGAGACGTTGACGGCCCAGATGCGATCGCGCGGGGTGAGATCGTAGAGGACTTTGGTGTTCAGGGTGTAGAGTACGGGGACGCCGCCGAAGCCGATGTCGTCGGTGAAGGCGTCGAGGAAGCTGCGGCGAGCCGAGACGATCCAGGAACCTTTTTTCTGTTTTCCGAGCGGGCCTTCAAAGACCGCGCCGAGTCCGGCGAAACCGAGGGTAGCCATACCGCCGAATTTGTCGCGTGAGCCCTCACGCTGCGTGATCTGCATCACCGAGGACGTGCGATTGATGAAGGGCGCGGGATAGCCGCCGGTAAGAAATGTGACGTCTTGAATGAGGGCGGCGTCGAGCAGGGAGACGGTCCCTCCGGCGGAGGCGAAGTTGGCGAATGCGTTGATGTTGGGGATCTCGATGTTATCGACCACGAACAGGTTCTCGAGGGGTGAGCCGCCGCGGACGATGATGTCGTTGCGGAAATCGTCGGAGCCGATGACGACACCGGGGAGGGTCTGGACGTAGCGGGAGACGTCCTGGAGGGCACCGGCGCTTTTGAAGATTTCGTTGGGCTGGATGAGGAAACTCGATCCTTTCACTTCCTCGGGGGCGACGAAGACGGGTTCGCTGACCGTGATCGATTGGCGGACGGAGTCGAGCGAAGGGAGGGCGATTTCGACGCGTTCCTCGAGGCCGGCGCGAATGGCGAAGGGGTCGCTTGCGACGGCGGCGGCGCCGGCTTGCAGGGAGACCTCGAGGCGGTAGGTTCCGGCGCGGATTTCGGTGATGCGGAACTCCCCCTTTTCGCCGGTGGAGGCGCAGCGGGTAGTCGTGGCGATGCAGACGGTTGCGCCAGGGATGGGGCCGCTACCGGGGGCGGACACGGTTCCGGAGACGGTCCCCACTCCGGCGGTGTCCTGGGCGTGGGCGATGGAGACGACGGTAAGGCAGAGTAATATCTGGCGAATCGGCATTCATCGTTTGGATGCGGCGGCGCCGGTGAGCGGTGCATGAATTTGCCCTATGCTGAAGGTGTGAAGATCGGAATCGTTCTTGCCTGTTTCGGTCTACTGGCGGCGGCGCCGGCCTGGGGACAGGTGTCGCGGGTGCAATCGATCGCGGCGGAGATGCGGACCGCGGGGCTCGATCCGGCCGAGTGCTACCGCGTGCGGGACCTGCATTTCTCCCGGGGCGACGATCTCCGGTTTTACTTGACCGATGGCTACCTGATTTTCGGCAAGCCGGTGGCGGGGCGGCCGATTGCGGCAGTGTTTTCCGCCGACACCGAGGGCGGGGATGCGGAGGTGCTGGTGCTTCCACCCTCCAAAGGCGAACGTGTATCGCTCTCTGCGTTCACGGGCGCGCCGAATCTCGACGAGCATTTCAGTTCTGGATTGTTCTTATTCACCGACGATACGGCGGAGGTGTTGAAGAAAGCGATTGCGCGGCAGGAGGACGCGAGGAAGTCGCCGGAGCGCGGGGCGCTGTTGGCGGAGGAATGGAACCGGGTGCTAGGGAATCTGTCCGGTTCGTTTTCGGTGCGTCTGGTGCAGCATCTGATGGAGGGGGTTGCGCCTGAGCGCGGGATTTTCTATTCCGCGCTGCAAGGGGTGAAGCTGGGGAATTTCGATGCGATTTACGATCCGGAGGCGAGCGAGCAGATCTTTCTGGGCCAGTTGAAACACAGCGAGCAACGGGCATTCTACGACACGTGGACGAGTTTTCCGGCGCGGGCGTTTCGGAAGGAATCACGGAAGCCGGATCCGTACGCGCTCACTATGGGAGACTACCGGATTCACGCGTTCCTCGATAACGATCTCCATTTGAAGGTAGCCACAACGGCGACGGTGATGGCCACGCGGGAGATGAACGTGCTGCCGTTTGAGGTGTCGGAGGGCATGCGTGTGACGTCGGCGCGGGTGAACGGTGATGAATGCGAATTGTTCACGGCTGAGTCATTCCGCGCGAATCTGTTGCGGCGATCAGGAAGCACGCTGTTCGTGGTGGTGCCGCCGCGTCCGGTGGAACCCGGGCGGCCGTATGAGCTGGTGTTCGAGCATGAAGGGGACGTTGTGCGGCCGGCGGGACGCGATGTGTATTTTGTGGGGTCACGGTCGAATTGGTACCCGCGCGCCGGTTCCGGGTTCGCGAAATTCGATATTACCTTTCGGTATCCGGGGCAGTTGGACCTGGTGTTTCCGGGCGAGCTGAAAGAGGAGGGCAAGGACGGGGAGTATCGCGTGGCGCGGCGAGTGACACAGACGGCGATCCGGCTGGCCGGGTTCAATCTGGGGAGGTACGAGAAGGCGACGGTGGAGCGGGGCGGGCTGAAGGTGGATGTGTACGCGAACCGGCAATCGGAGTTTGCGGTGCGCGTGCCGGGGTCAGAAGTGGTGGTGCTGCCGCAACGGTCCGGGTTTCCGCGCCGCGGTCCGCCACCGCAGCCTACGGTGATCCCGTCGGCGCGCTATTTTCCGGACCCCACTTCACGGCTGCAATCCATGGGGAGCGAAATTGCCGGAGCGTTTGAGTTTTTGGCGAAGAATCTGGGTGCGCCGGCGCTGCCGGCTTTGATGGTGTCGCCGATTCCGGGGACGTTTGGGCAGGGATTTCCGGGGTTGGTTTACCTATCGACGATTGCCTATCTCGAGCCGGCGGAGCGCCCGGCGGTGGCACGACCGGCGGAGAAGCAATTGTTTTTTTCCGAGATTCTGTACGCACACGAGGTAGCTCATCAATGGTGGGGCAACGTGGTGACGGTGAATGCCGCGGCGGATGAATGGCTGATGGAGGCGTTGGCGAACTATACGGCGCTGGTGCTGCTCGAAAAGAAGAAGGGCGCGAAGGCGGCGAATACGATTCTGGCGGAGTACCGGGATAAACTGCTTTTGCGGGATGAGGCAGGGAAGACGCAGGAATCGGCGGGTCCGCTACGGCTGGGTACGCGACTATCGAGTTCGCAAGCGCCGGAGGCGTGGCACCACATTGTGTACGGGAAGGGAAGTTGGGTGATGCACATGCTGCGGATGCGGATGGGCGACGCCGCGTTCTGGAAGTTCCTTGGGCAGATCGTGGCTGAGCATCGGAATCAGGCGTTGACCACGGCTCAGTTTCGCGCGACAGCGGCGGAGTATCTGCCGAAGGGCGCAGCGGATCCGTTTTTCGAACACTGGGTGGAGGGCACGGGGATTCCAACGCTGACGCTGGTGCATCAATGGCGGGCTGGCAAGCTTTCGATGACGGTGACGCAATCCGGCGTGGATGACGACGTGAGTGTGCAGGTTCCGGTGGAGGTGGCGGCGCGCGGGGGCAAACCGCAGGTGCATTGGATTACGACGGGCGAGGATCCGGTGACGCGGACGGTGCCGATGCGCGCGGCGCCGGTGAAGGTAGTGCTGGACCCGGAGGGCGCGGTGCTGCGTCAATGAGCAGCCTGCGATTGGCTGAGGGCGATCGGGAGTGGGTGTGGCGCCGGGTGATTGAGACGATCGAGCGGTATACCCGGGATGTGTCTAGGCTTGCGGTGTCGCCGCCGCTGAATCCGGCGAGGGTCCGGGGCCTGGTGGCGGAGTTCGATTTCGCCGAGCCGCGCGATCCGGTGAAGTTGATCGATTGGGTAGAGGAGAATCTGACGCGGTTGCAGGTTCATCCGCCGCATCCGCGCTACTACGGGCTCTACAATCCGGCGCCGGCGACGATGGGGATCGCCGGCGACGCGTTGGCCGCGGCGTTCAATCCGAATCTGGCTGCATGGAGCCATTCGCCGCTGGCGGTGGAGATGGAACTGCATCTGGTGAGGCAGTTCGGAGCGAAGTTCGGATATGAGACCGGCGAGACCGCGGGCAGTTTTTGCTCGGGCGGCGCGGAGGCGAATCACACGGCACTGGTGGTGGCACTTTCGCGGATGTTTCCGGGATTCGAAGCACGAGGCGCGCGAGCGCTGGCTGGCGATCCGGTATTCTACGCGTCGGCGGAGTGCCATCATTCTTTCCTGAAGGCCGCGGGATTGAGCGGAATCGGCCGCGAGGCGTTGCGAGCGATTCCGGTGGACGAAACGCTGCGGATGATTCCGGCGGCGCTTGAGGCGGCGATTGCGGAGGATCGCGCGGCGGGACGGATTCCGTTTCTCGCGATCGGCACGGCGGGCACGACGAACGCGGGTGCGATCGATCCGCTGCCGGAGATCGCCGCCATC
>JBGSME010000140.1:0-2944 GCA_041740335.1 Bryobacteraceae bacterium
CCACGCTGGTGGAGAACTTCCCCGGTTTCCCCGAAGGCATCGACGGACCCGTACTGGTGGAGAACATGAAGAAGCAGGCCGAGAATTTCGGCGCTGAATTCAAGCACGGCTCTGTGATCGAGGCCGATCTCTCCAAGCGGCCGTTCCGGCTCAATATCGACGGGGAGTGGATCGAAACGCGAACACTCATCGTCGCCAGCGGCGCGTCGGCGCGTTGGATCGGCCTCGAGTCCGAACAGAAGCTGATCGGCCATGGCGTGAGTTCCTGCGCTACCTGCGATGGATTCTTTTATCGGGGAAAGCAGATCATGGTGATCGGTGGAGGGGATTCAGCGATGGAGGAGGCGAACTTTCTCACGCGCTTCGGCGAGAAGGTGATGCTGGTCCACCGGCGCGAAGAGTTCCGCGCGTCAAAGATCATGCTGGACCGGGCTCACGCCAATCCGAAGATCGAGTTCATCACCAACACGGTTGTGGAAGAGGTGGAAGGGAACGAAGTGGTGACCGGCGCGAAGCTGAAGAACATCGTTACCGGCGAGACCAGCCAGCGGCCTGTTGACGGTTTCTTCGTAGCGATCGGGCACATCCCCAACACCAAAGTGTTCAAGGGCCAGCTCGATCTCGACGACGATGGCTACATCGTTTCTCACGGCGGCGCGCGCACCAATATCGTGGGCGTCTTCCACGCAGGCGATGTTCAGGACCGGACCTACCGGCAAGCCATCACCGCATCCGGCGCCGGGTGCATGGCCGCCATTGAAGCCGAGCGCTTCCTTGAAGAGGAAGGCCACTAAGGCAGCTTCTATCGAACTCGCGCAAGACGGACTCGCCAGGGCGCCGGATGATCGCGCTTAGAGATCGATCAGGTTCCAGGGCTTACGGAAACTCCGCGACAGGAATGCCGTCGCTTCGGCGGGCTTGCCCACGAACTCTTCCTTGGCGGCATCCCACTTCAGTTTCTGGCCGCTGCGCATCGCGATATTGCCAAGCAGCGCCACCGACGTTCCGCGATGGCCGATCTCGATATCGGCGTTCGGCGTCTTGCGGGATCGCACGCATTCGGCGAAGTTGACGCAATGGGCCTTTGTGGGTTCTTCGACGTTTTCCCACATGCGCTTCACCTTTGACTCCCGCTTCGGCGGAGCGTCTCCAGAGGAGCGGCGATAAGCCGGCGGAGGGGGTTCGGGGAAAATCTCCCAGCCGATGCGCTCAGCGTAGATGGTGGCTTCGCTGCCGTAGAATGCGATGCCGTTCGGCTGATCCCATTCCCCAAGCGCGTTGTAGTAGCGATGTCCCGGAGTGCGCCCGCCCATGCCGTGGGCGTTGATGTTGGAGCCCTCATAGGTGGCGATGAAACCGTCGTACTCGTAGGTGACGGTCATAAAGTCCGGCGTCTCGCGCCCGTCCTTTATCAGGTACAGGCCGCCCGATGCCGAAATTGTATGAGGCGCGGACACGTTCATGATCTGCTGCATCGTATCGAGGCGATGATTTCCGAAGTCGGTGATGTAACCGCCGGAGTAATCCCAGAAGTAACGATACGTGGAGAGGAAACGGTTCCGGTTGAAGGGCACCTTCGGCGAGGGGCCGAGATACATATCCCAGTCAAGGCCGGCCGGCGGTTCGGTATCGGGCTTCCGTCCGATTCCATTGGGGGTGTGGTTGGAGTAGTTCCAGACCCGCACGAACTTCACCTCGCCGATATCGCCGCGCTGGATCATCTCGGCGATTTTCATGAAATGTTCGGCCGAGCGATGCTGCGTGCCTACTTGAACAATACGGTTATGTTTGCGCGCGGCATCGACCATTACGCGCCCTTCGCGAATGGTCAGCGAAGTGGGCTTCTCGACGTAGACGTCTTTGCCGGCCTAGCAGGCCAGTACGGAAATTGCGGCGTGCCAATGATCCGGCGTGGCGATGTGGACGGCGTCCACGTCTTTGAGATCGAGAACCTTGCGGAAATCGGAGAAGGCCTTGGCATCAGGGCCGGCCCATTCCCTGGCAATGCCGGCGTTGGTTTCGTAAACGTCGGCCGCGGCCGTGTAGGCTACGTTGTTCGAGGCCTCGCGCATCAAGCGCGCCACGTAACGGCCGCGGCCGCCGCAGCCGATCAAAGCGATGTTCACGCGATCGTTAGCGCCTCGAACACGGGAAGCGGAGAGCGCGGTGAGGGCGAGACTCGACGCCTTGACGAAGTTGCGACGTTGCATTGCTCGATTGTATATCGGCCTCTCGGGAACAGGCGCAAGACGGACTTGCGTCGCGCCCGGACAATCGCGAGTTCCTTCCGCAATTGGGCTTTGCGCTCAAGGCTCAATGAGCAAAGTCTCGATTCCGAGCCCGGCGCCAAAATTGGCACATATGGGTGGGCCGGGGAGCGGATGCCGGATCCGAAACTCGATCATTACGCCTCCATCGGGCTCCGCCTGAAAGGGGATGACGCTTTGATATGGTTCGTAGCTCGCCGTGCGCAGCGTCTCGGCGACTCGCCCGTTCACCAACACATCCACCTCCTGGGAAGCTCCGGGAGCGGCCGCAACCCAACCGTGCATCCGGATTCGGCCGCCGCGAATAGCGCGGGCGCGAAAGCCCAAGGTCGCGCGATAACCTTCCGACCAATATCCGAATGAGGCTTTCTGCCAGCCACTGCCGAGGTACTTCTCGTTGCGCGGATCGGTGAAGACGATGGTCTCTCCGGGTTCGGCGGCCGGCATTGACGCACGGACCATGGATGCGGGAACGGTCCGGTAAGCATCGTGGGGCCCGATCATTCCGGCGCGCTGCAGCTCGTCGCGCAGCAGCGCGCCTTCCACGGGCTGCCGGCAGCCATGTGGTTTGTGAAGAGGCGGCGTGAGTGAGCCGGCGGTCCGAACGAAGATCAGCAGCTTGTTGCAAGCTGCGTTCGATGCCGCCCAAACGCCCCTCTCTTCCAACGCCGGATGGA
>JBGSME010000141.1:0-2938 GCA_041740335.1 Bryobacteraceae bacterium
CGCCCGCGCCCGATGGCTTCGCCGTCGTCTTCAATGTGACGCCCGAAAACGCCACCCTCAAAATCGGCGAAACCGATCTCGGCACCCAGCGCGAGGCACGCCTCCCCGCCGGCACCCATGAAGTGGTGGCCTCCGCCGACGGCTACGAGCCCGTCACATTCAGCATCGTCGCTGGCCCCGAAGGCGCCCCGCCCGCCCCGGTCGTTCTTCAACCCGCGCCCACTCTGGTTGAAATGTCCATCGGCTCGGGAAAGGTCGTTTTCGATGGGCGCCAGTTGCGCACCGTCAACGGCCGCGCCAGTTTCACCGTCAATCCGGGCGCCCATCGCGTGGAAGTCTCCAATGCGATCGGCAAGGCCACATTCCAGGTCCAGACCGGCCCCGCCTCCCTGCCTGTCGTCACCGGTTTCCGCTCCGAGGGTGCCTTCGGCGCAGTCGTCGCGACGTATAAAGATACGGCCTCCGTCCATGGCCCGGCCAGCATCGTGTTCAGCGGCCGTTCGTCCACGGTGCCCGCGGCCGGTCTTCCGCTGTCCGGCCTTCCAGCCGGACGCCAGGCCGCTACCGTCAGCGATGGCAAGGAACGCCGTCAGATCGGTTGGGAGATCCGCCCCGCGCCGGGAATCTATATCTACCTCATGGCGCCCGGTCTCGTCGACTTCCTCATTACATCGAACGAAAATGGAGCCTCCGTCACCGTCGACGGAAAGCCCGCCGGCGAAACCGCCGGTGGACAACTTGCCCTTCAACTCGCCCCAGGTGCCCACACGGTCCGCATTGCAAAATCCGGTTGGGCCGATCCCGGCGAGAGAAAGATCAACGTCCAGCCGGGCATGGCGCCGGAGGCGTTCAACATCACCCCCCAAATGGCCTCCTTCGCCATCGCCGGCGCGCTCGCCAAAGCGCAGGTCTTAGTCGACGGAAAACCCGTCGGCGAGATCGGCGCCGATGGCGCTTTCAGCTATAAGTTCAACCCCGGTAATCACACCATCGGCCTCCGCGCTCCAGACCACACGCCCAAGGACCTCAGCCGCAGTTTCTCCGCCGGCCCAACCGTCACCTTGAGCGGGCGCGATCTGCTCACCGCCGCCCCATCGGCCGGCTTCGTCCAACTCTCCCTCGCCACGCCGAATGCCGCCGTCACCTACTCCGGCGCCGGTGAGCGAAGTAAACCCGTTCGCCCCGGCCGCATCCAACTCGCCCCAGGCGACTACGAATTCCAGGCGCTTGCCCCAGGTCTACCCACGCAGAAGTTCCCCGTCACCGTCCGCGCCGGGCAAACCGTTGCGCTCGAGATCCGCCTTGGTCGCGGCGCTCCGTCTCTCAGCGGCAGCACCGCCGAAGCGACCCTCAATGGCATGGAAGGAGGACAATGGCAGGAAAAGGACGGCTGGTCCACAATCGGCGATCAACAAAGCCGCTTCCTCGCAATCGATGCCCCAACCACCATCTCGTTTGACGTGCAGCCGCGCGGCAAGACGCTCGGCTTGATCGGCGGACGCCGCGAAGTCCGCTTCCTGGCCGCCTGGCGTGACCAGCGCAACTACGTACAACTCGAAATGGGCGACAATCTCGAGGTCAAGGAAATCATCAACGGCAAGACCGAGAATCGCGGCAAGTTCCCCCTCCCGAAAGACGCCGAGTCCGTTCGCATCTCGATCAGTCCCACCCGCATCGGCTTCACCGCCGACGGCAAGGCGATCGGCATCGACTCTTCCCGTTTCAAAGCCGGCTCGTTTCTCCCGGGCAAATTCGGATTCCGCGGACCAGTCGGGATCCGCCGCTTTTCCGTGCAACCGGCTCGCTGAAGGCTCCCCCCATCGCGCGTTTGCTAGAATCGGAGAGGTAGCATCGTTTTCCTGTCCCAGTATCAATGCCCGCAAAATCCGACAACAGCCGCGTAAATCTCGGCGATTTCTTCGACCGGGTCCGCGACAAGGCCATCGCCCTCAACCCTCGTGTATCCTACTTCACGGAAGGATCGGTTCTCACCGAAGAAGACCTCCGTGACTACCTCGAGGATCCTCTCGCCGCTCTCCCGCCTTCGGTCGAAACCGGCCTGCCCAAGCTCCTGGTCCTGCTGGTGCCGTTCCTCGAACGCGCCAGCGCCAAAGCAGATGCGAAGGGGGTGAAAGCCCCGGCCCGCGGTGAGCGCAGCGAGAACGGCGCGCCGCGGCAGGGCCCGAAAGCCGACTGGATAGCCTTTGACCCGCCGCCGGAAACCAGAGCTCTTCGCTCGGCGCATTGGGTGGAAGGCGATCTGCTCGTGATCGTCCTCGCCATCGACGAAGTGGAGGTCGCCGAGTATCACTACGAGTTGTACCATCACTTGGCCGCCTACATCGCCGATACCTGGCCGCCGGAAAAGCTCGCCAGCTACAGCGGCATCGTTCGCGAAGAACTGTCCAATCAGATGCACGGCGAAGTGGACGAAGAAAGCTGGCAGCACAAACAGGTTCTCCTCCGCCGCCACAACGGGCATACGCGCGATTCCAAGATCTTTCGTGAATACGCTCGTTATTCGTTCGTCGACACACTCACGCTCTATTTGCACGGCATCTGCTGCGACATCGATGTCGAAACCGGACCGCGCCAACTTCCCAGCCGCTTCTTGCGCCGGCGTCTGAAGCTGATCCGCGAAATGTTCCCGCCGCCGAGCGGCTTCGCCGTCTTCCCCGAAGAACTCGACCGGTAGTAAACCGTTCCCCGGTTTCATCCGGCTATTGACCTTATTCCTCTCCGTCTTCGCCCGTCCGCCGACGATTACTCACCTGATGATCGTCCCACCTCGTTCCCTCCTCGCCTCCATAGCCACTCTGGCCTTGTTCCTGTGCGCGGCCCAGGCTCAGTCCACTCTGAAGGTCAAACCCGCCACGCTCGCCTTCAGCTTCACCGTTGGAGACGCGAAGTTCCCTGCCGCCCAGCCGATCGCGATCTC
>JBGSME010000142.1:0-2632 GCA_041740335.1 Bryobacteraceae bacterium
CGGCTGGCGGCAGCGCGGCGGCTTCGTGAAACAACGCCTCCAATCGATTCCAGTCTTCGTTGGCCATTGCTCTCTACCCGCTGCGCAATTGTTCGGCGAGCCACGCCGTGGAGAAGCGCAGGTCGCGGTGCAGGGTCATGACGGAAACGGATAATGTCTCGGCCACCTCGGCCATCTCCAGCCCGGCGAAGTAGCGCAGTTCGAGACCTCGGGCTTTGCGCGGGTCGATGGCCGCTAACCGGTCCAATGCCTGATCGAGCGCCAGCAGATCTTCCGCGCGTGTCGGCCGCCCGGGCGTCAGGTCATAAAACGCCATGCCCGGGGATCCTCCACCGCGCTTCACGCGCAGGTATCGCCGCGCGTGATCCACCAGGATCTGCCGCATGATCCGCGCCGCCACCCCGTAGAATTGCTTTCGGCCTTCCACGCAAGGAGCACTCGAACCAGCCAGGCGAAGGTAGGCTTCATGCACCAGGGCTGTCGGCTGTAGGGTGTGGTTGCCGCGCTCACCGGCGATCTGGGACCGGGCCAGCCGCCGCAATTCGGAATACACCAGCGGTACGAGAGCCTCGAGCGCGGAGGCCTCTCCTTCTTTCCATTGCTCGATGAGTGTGGTCACTTCGCCCCGCTCCCGGCGCGGTTCACTCACAGCGTCTCCTCCAATCTCGGACATAGACCGATTCTGCCAGGATCGCTGCTGCGTTACAAGGGGGATCGCTTCTGTTTTGTTATGTCTGGACGGATTTTGGCGCATGATCGGGTATATGCGGTGTCGATGTCCGGTCATCGCGTCCGCGCACGCTTCGGTTGGGGTGTGCGCGGATTTTGATTGAAGCGCTTTTTTGCGCTCTTTTCCCCGTTGTTGTTATGTCCGGACGCCGCCCGGCGCATGTTGTTTTGACAGGCGGCACACGCCTGCAACACAAGACTGAGATCGGGAGGAGTGGACCTTTTATGAATCGAATTGCCTTGGCAACTTACTGCCTCATGCCCGCGTGTCTCTTGCAAGCCGGACTGGTGGGGGACCAGATCACGGTGGAATCTCATTTTCCCAACCTGGCGACGGTAACTGAGTCGCAGAACTTCGTCGTTACTGACCCGGGTATTGAAATCGACTGCCCAGCGGCGCCCTGCGCGTCGAATCTGGTTCTTCAGGGCGCCACGATCGATATCACCGGCAACAGCATCGTCTACAATCTGGTTCTGCCGGCGGGCTTAGGCACCACGCGCGATCCGGACGAGTTTAACGGGTACGTATTCCTGGGTCTCGATGGCGGGGCGCCGATCACCGGCGTGAACTTCTCCCAGTTGGGATTCACCAACCTCGATGCCTCCGACGTGTCATTCACCGCCAATAGCGTGAGCATCAACCTTCAGGATACGCATACCGAAATTACCGCCACTTGGACGATCGATCTGATCTTCGGGCCGTCCGCGAGTGTCCCCGAGCCCGGTACGATGCTGCTTCTAAGGCGCCGGACTCATCGGACTGTTTGGACTCCGCCGGACTCGCTCCTGACCTTAGCGTTGTTCTCCCGGCCCCGACGTGGGCAGCGTCAAGGCCAGGAGCAACGATGCGAATCCGCGTTGAGCGCCTCGCGGCTACTTGGGGAGCCGTGAAGGCCCTCGGCGCGGACGGCCGGCCTCAAGCCGGAAAACCGGGCCCGCGGCTTGGCGCCTGGATCGCAGGGCATGGGAACTGCGCTCGCGTAATGCGCGGGCGCAGCCCGGCCTCCTATACCCGCGTTCGATGTTAACCTGAGTTCGATGGCCGACCCCCGCGGTCTTCGCCGCATCCTTCCGCTACTGCTCGCCCTGCCTCTGTGCGCCCAGCCGGATCCCGAGATCCAGGCCCAGTTTGGCAAGCAGGCGCTCGCCTCCGGCCGCTACGACGAAGCCATCCGCATCTACGGGGACCTTGCCAAGCGCTTTCCCTCTGAACCCGGCATGCTCGCCAATCTCGGCATGGCGCAGCACCTCTCCGGCGATCACAAAGCCGCCGTTGAAACTTTCACCGCCGCCCTCAAACTCAATGCAAACCTGCCGCCTGTCTATCTCTTCCTCGGCGCGGCCCGGATGCAACTGGGGCAGCCTGCTCAGGCGATCGCCCCACTGCGCAAGTTCACCGCCGCCGATCCCAACCATGCGGATTCAAGGGCTCTTCTCGCCGAAGCACTGCTCGCCACATCCAAGCCGCGCGAAGCCGCCGTTGAGTACCGCAGACTCACCGGCATCGCGCCCGAGGATCCGCGCGGTTGGCAGGGCCTTGGACGCGCCAACGAAGCCATCGCCGCCGCTGCTTTCGAGACGCTGGAAAAACAGCAGCCGGGCTCGGCATGGTCCTTGCTGCTGGTGGCCGAAGCCCAGTTCGAGCAGCGCCAGTTCTCCAGCGCATACTACCTGTTCCGCGAGGCGCTGCGGCTCAATCCCAACGCTCCCGGCGCGCACGAGGCCATCGCCCGAATCTATCGTGAAACGGCTCATCCCGATTGGGCCGCCGAGGAAGCCCGGCTCGCCTCGCAGGCCAAGCCGCTCACCCCGCATCCTCTCTACGTCCGTGCCAAGGCTGCGCAAAAGGAAGCGGCGTCGGCCTATTCTCGTCTGGTGGCATTGCCGCCCCGCCTGGAGATCC
>JBGSME010000143.1:0-5839 GCA_041740335.1 Bryobacteraceae bacterium
GGACAAACGGCGCTGATGTGGGCGGCGGCCGAAGGCCACACCGCGGCGGTACGCGCGCTGATCGACGCCGGAGCCGGGAACGGAACAACTCTCGACTCCGGGTTCAATGCATTCTTCTTTGCCATTCGCGCAGGCCACATCGATACCGTTCGCGCGCTCCTGAAAGCCGGCTCCGATAGCAACGCGCTGATGGTGAGCTCCGGAAGGCGGCAACAGGTTCGGGGCGGGCGCGTGAGTCCGTTGTCCCTCGCCGTGCAGAACGGACACTTCGAACTGGCCATCGCGCTGATCGACGCGGGCGCGGATCCGAACGATGTGCGTACAGGATTCGCGCCACTCCACATGGTTGCCGGCGTGAGAAAGCCGGACTCGAGCGACCTGAGCGAACCCGCTCCGCCATCAGGCAAGGGAAGCCTTTCGAGCGCCGATTTCGTGCGTGAGATCGTGAAGCGGGGAGCAAAGGTCAATCTCCGATTGCCTGGGGACGCCCTCAAGCAGCCCTTCACCTCGTCGAGCGTTGCGCCCCAAGGCGCGACCGCTTTCCTGTTTGCCGCCGACCGCGGCGACGTTCCGCTGATGCGGCTGCTGCTCGAATTAGGAGCCGATCCGCTCCTGCCGAACGCCGACGGTACCACGCCGCTTCTCGCTGCCGCCGGCGTCGGCACCAATGAACCGCAAGAGGAGGCGGGCGACGAGAGCGAGGCCCTCGAAGCGGTGAGACTCCTGCTCGATCTCGGAGCCGACGTGAACACGGTGGACAACAACGGCGACACCGCGATGCACGGCGCGGCCTATAACATCAGCCCACGGGTGGTGAAGCTGTTGGCCGAGCGTGGGGCCGATCCGCAGATCTGGAAGAATCCGAACAAAGCCGGCGGGACGCCCTTGTTTATCGCCGAAGGCTACATAAGCCGCCTCCCGCGTCCTGACGCGCCGACGATCGAAGAGCTTACCAAATTGATGCGGGCGGCAGGGATCTCGACGGAAGGCGAACGCCCGAAAATCGTTGACAGTTACGAGAAGCCGGCGGCGGTGCCGCCCGCAACGCCAAAGCGCTAGCCCGGCTAGCCGTCACTTTCGCAACCCTGCCAACAGAAAGAATGGAGTTCTGCGCCTAACCCGCCCGCCACTTGCTCCGCGCCAAACGAACTGCGCCCGCCACCACTAGCCCCACAATCGCCCAGCGCATCGCAGAGGCTAGCAACGCCGCGTCCGGATCCGGCCATGTGAATGTGTATTGCGACAGTTGCGCCCCGCGCTCGGTCATCCAATGCCATCCCGAATGGGCAACCAGCGCCGAAAGTAGAATCGTTCCGATTCGCCCATCAACCACATAGCGAAATAACACCGCGAGGCCCGGCACCAGCACCGCCAACGCCGTAAGCTGCCCTATCTCCACGCCGGCATTGAACGCAAACAGCGCCGTTACCAGATGCGATCCGGCGAACTGCAGCGTCTCGCGCAGCGCGAAGGAAAAACCGAACCCGTGGACAAGTCCAAAGCCGAACGCGTAGAGCCAGCGCCGGCCGATCGGCGGCTCGCCGTTCATCCATACTCCGGCGATGTTTTCGAGAGCCATCCACACAATCGACGCCGCAATGAGCGTCTCAATCAACGGCGGGAACCACAGTGCATCCGGCGCCAGCCCATACGCCGACGCCAACAGTGTCAGCGAGTGCGCCACCGTAAACGCGGTGACAATCCAGACGAGTGGAGCCAGCCGGCGAACCGGGATCACCAGGCAAGCAAGAAAAAGCAGATGATCGACGCCGTCCAGAATGTGCAAGAATCCCAGTTCGGCGAAACGGCCGGCCGCCTGCGTCCAGCCGGGGTCCAATGGCATCGGCCCGGGGTCGCCCTGGAACTGGTACGCGCGAACCACCCCACCCGGTGCGTAGAAGACAAGCACGGTGGAGACGCGCGCCGCCAGATGCGCCAGGCCGCTGCGGATCGCGAACGCGGACCGATCCGAGACAATCCGATAGCGGTAAGAAAGGTCGAGATGCACTTGCGTGGCAATCACGTTCGACCCATTCTCGAGCGGCCGGCTCTCCAAATGACGAAGCGCTTCGTCGAAATCCTGAAACGAGCGATCCGAAGGAAGTGAGATACGAATGGCTTCGAGCGCCGGCTTCCCCAGCCGCACTCCGTCTTCGCTTAGTTCGATAAAGTTCGTGATCCACACCGACGCTGCATCCCGCAGCAGCGGCGCGGTTTTCTCAAGATCCAGATAACCCGCGCCGTGCACGGGAAACACCACGTCGCGGATCGCGCCCAGAGGAACACGAACCAACAGCCGAAGCTCGTCCCCGCTGGGCTTCACCAGCAGGCGGACCTGCGCATCGGCGGGAATGTCGTGAGCCAACGCCGCGAACGAAATGATCAGGGCCAGCAAAGTTGCGCGCATGCCAACTTGTTCCTCGGGAATTGAATCGTGTATGATACCGTACGCCGAGAAGAAAGAACGAGCAACACATTGATGAATCGAATCACCGCCGGTTGGTTTGGATGGGGCGCAGCCATTGGCGCGCTCGCCCTGGGCGCGCTCTGGATGGATCGCAAGAGCGCCGTCGAAGCAGCCGCCGTGATGGCGCCGCGCTTTGAAGTGGACCCCATGTGGCCCAAGCCCCTGCCCAATCACTGGGTGATCGGCGCTGTGATCGGAGTAGCCGTCGATTCCCGCGATCACGTTTGGATCATCCACCGCGAAGGCTCGCTCGAAGAAAAAGAAAAGTACGCAACCTGGCAGCCGCAAGCTTCCACCTGCTGCGCTCCGGCGCCGCCCATCCTCGAATTCAACGCCGCCGGCGATCTGGTGGGCCACTGGGGCGGCGTAGGGAAAGGGTATGACTGGCCTTCGTCCAATCACGGTATCGATGTCGATCACAAAGGCAACGTGTGGATCGGCGGGAACGGACGCACCCTCTCCAAGGCCCGGCTGGCTCACGACGAAAGCAAGATGGCCGCCGCCGGCGCCGTCCACGACAGCATGGTGCTCAAGTTTTCCCAAAGCGGCAAATTCCTCATGCAGATCGGCAAACCCAACGAGAGCAAGGGAAGCAACGATCTGGCGAATTTGCGCCTCCCAGCCAAAACGCTGGTGGATCCCAAAACCAACGAACTCTACGTCGCCGACGGCTACGGCAATCGCCGCGTGATCGTGTTTGACGCCGACACCGGCAAGTACAAACGCCATTGGGGCGCCTACGGCAACAAGCCCGACGATACCGAATTGCCCCCCTACAATCCCGCCGATCCGCCCTCGAAACAGTTCCGTACCCCGGTGCACGCCGTGGCCCTCGCCAACGACGGTCTGCTCTACGCCTGTGACCGCACCAATGACCGTATTCAGGTCTTCAAAACCGACGGAACCTTTGTCAAGGAAGCGTGGGTCGAAAAGAACACCCTCGGCGACGGCTCCACCTTCGACGTGGCTCTTTCGCGCGACCCCGCGCAAAAATATCTGTACGTCGCCGACGGCTCCAACATGAAGGTGCATGTGCTTGACCGCGCCAGCCTCCAGGTACTCACCACCTTCGGCGACGGTGGACGGCAGCCCGGCCAGTTCTACGCCGTGCATAGCATCGCCACCGATTCCAAGGGGAACCTCTACACCACCGAGACCTATCGCGGCCAGCGCGTGCAGAAGTTCCACTTCCGCGGCTTGGCGCCCGTAACCAGGAAGGATCAGGGCGTTGTCTGGCCGTCGCAGGCCAGCCGGTAGCGCTCGTTTCACTTCGCTATACTGATACCTGGCTGTGAGCCAGTTCAGGAGTTTCCACACCCATGTTTGATTTGTTTCGTTCGCGCACCAATTCCGTGCGTTATTTGCTGATGGCTTTGTTGACGCTGGTGGCTTTATCGATGGTCATCACGCTCATCCCCGGCTTCGGGTCTCCGGGCATGGAAAGTAACCAGCAGGTATTGGCCGAAGTAGGCGGAGAGCCCGTCACGGCGCGGATGGTGAGCCAGGTGGTTCAGCAGCAGATCCGCAACCAGAACATGTCCATCCAAACGATGGAGATCATGCTGCCGCAGGTCGTGAACAAGATCGTCGGCGAGATGGCCACCGCCTATCAGGCGCAGCGGATGGGTTTCTCGGTTTCAAACGACGAGGTCGTCCAGGAAATCAAGACCCTGATGCCGCAACTGTTTCAAGGCGGAGAGTTTGTCGGTAAAGACGTCTATCAGCAATATCTTTCGCAGATGAACCTGTCGATCGGCGAATTCGAGAGCAAGGTCCGCCAGCAGGTGCTGCTCGACAAATTGCAGCGCCTCGCTTTTGACGGAATCATCGTGGCCCCGTCGGAAGTGGAGGCCGAGTATCAGAAGCGCATGGAAAAAGTGCGGCTCGAGGTGATCAAAGTGGATGCCTCCGAACTCCGCAGCCAATTCAAGCCGACCCAGGAAGAGTTGATGGACCACCTGCGTAAGAATCAGGCCGGCTATCAGGTGCCTCCTACCCGCAACGTCACGGTTGTGGTGGCCGACGCCGACAAGATGGGCGAAACCCTCAACATCTCCGACGCCGAATTGAAAGCCGCCTACGATGGACAAATCGCCCGCTTCCGCGTCGACGAACGCGTGAACGTACGACACATCCTGGTTAAGGCGGAAAGCACCGCGTCGAAAGAAGAGAAGGCAAAGGCTAAGGCCAAGGCCGAGGATCTCTTGAAGCAGATTCGCGCCGGCGGAGATTTCGCCGCACTCGCAAAGAAGAATTCCGACGATCCGGGTTCGGCCCAGAAGGGCGGCGACCTCGATTGGATTCAGCGCGGCCAGACCGTGAAACCCTTCGAGGACGCCGCGTTCACGTTGAAACCCAACCAGATCAGCGGCGTCGTCGAGAGCCTGTTCGGCTTTCACATCATTCAGCCGCTCAAGAAGGAAGCCGCGCACACCAAGCCGTTCGACGAAGTCCGCGGCGAGTTGTTGAGCGAAATGCGCAAGCGCCAACTGTTCGACAAGATGCCCGCCATCGTCGATCAGGCGCGTGCCGAGATTCTCAAGGCGCCGGCGCAGGCCGCGCAAATCGCCCAGAAGTACAATCTCGTTGTCGCCCGCGCGGAAAAGATGAAGCCCAGCGATCCGTTCCCGTTGTTGGGAAACAGCCGCGAACTCAGCCTTCAAATGATGCCGCTGCAGAAAGGCGGCGTGTCCGAGGTGATCCAGACCCAGGACAATAAACTGGGCTTCGCCGTGGTCGACGAAGTGTTCCCGGAGCGCCCTGCCCAACTTGCCGACGTGCAGGATCTTGTGCGCGCCGCCATCGTGGAAGAGAAAGCACGGGCGCTCGCCGAGTCGCGCGTCAAGGCGATTGAGGCCAAGCTCAAGTCCTCCCCCGACGATTTACGCGGCGCGGCAGCCGCCGTTCCCGGCTTGAAGATCGTCGACACCGGACTTTTCGCCCGCGGAGGCGCGATGAAAGATGTTGGACCGCAAGCCTACTTCGGCGAACAGGCGTTCGTGAACCCGATCGGTAAAGTAGTCGGCCCCTACACGATCGGAGCCGCGCGGTACTTCTTCCGGGTAGCGGAAAAGGCCCCTGGATCCGCCACCGGTCTCGAAGCCGAACGCAACAATCTTGTGAAATCGATCAAGGATCGCAAGCTCACCGAGCGCCGCGATCTTTTCGAAGAAGGCCTCATCGGAAATCTGAAGGCCGAAGGCAAAGTAAAGATCAACGATGACGCCGTGAAACGGATGGCGTCCACGTTCCGGGTCAACGGAGCTTGATCCGGTCCGCAGCCGCGGCTCTCTTTCTCGCGGCGTCGCTCATCCCAGCCGCCGATTGGCCGGAATGGCGCGGCGCCGGCCGGGCCGGTGTCTGGTCCGAACA
>JBGSME010000144.1:0-5263 GCA_041740335.1 Bryobacteraceae bacterium
CGTTCAGGCCTTGAATCAGGCCACCGGCGTTGCGATCGAAACCACGGCCAACGAGGGCGGCTTCTACGCTCTCAAGGGCCTGTTCGCCGGGAGTTACAAAGTGACTTTCAGTTCGCCCGGTATGAAGAAGTTCGAGACAGCCATCACGCTCCAGAACGGCCAGGTGCTGGTGTTCAATCCGCAGTTGACCGTCGGTGAAGTAAGCGAAAAAGTTACCGTCAGCGGCGAAACGATTCAGTTGGCCACCTACGATAGCGGGACCGTGAATACCCAACTCGACGCTGCCCGTATCCAGCAGCTTCCGCAGAACGGCCGCAACGTGCTGGGCCTGGCGCAAAAGACCGTGCCCGGCCTCGAAGGCAATGGCACTCGCGCCAACGGACTGATGCAGGAGGGCATGGAGTACTCGCAGGACGGCGCGCCGATGACCAATCGCAACTTTGGCGGCGAATCCAACGCCTCCCAAGCAACCCTGCCCGACCCTGACTCGGTTCAGGAGGCTCGCTTCGAAACGCTCAACTCGAGCGCCCAGTTCGCCACCCCTGCCACGGTGATCCTCACCACAAAGTCCGGCACGAACCAGTTCCACGGATCGCTGTTTGAAACGGCCCGCAATAACTATTTCGGGATCGCCCGCGCCCGGCAGGACCCGGCGAACTTCTCCGCCCCGCCGCTGATTCGCAACGAATTCGGCTTTTCCGTCGGCGGACCCATCTGGATTCCGAAGGTCTACAACGGGCGGAACCGGTCGTTCTTCTTCGCCGCCTACGAGCGGTTTTCGCTGCGCCAAAGCCGCCAGCAACTCATGCGCGTTCCCACCGTTCCAATGCGCAACGGCGACTTTAGTGGACTGGTGAACGGAGCCGGATTGCTGCAGCAGCTCTACGATCCAAATTCAACGCAGGGCCGGGAGAGCAACTACTCCCGCCTGCCATTCAGCAACAACCAGATCCCGTTGAATCGTATCAGCCCGTTGGCCAAGACTCTATACGCAGCCACTCCGTTGCCCACCTCGGCGGACAACCCGCTCGTCAACTTCAATCTGAACGGGCAAAATCCCACCGAGCAGACGGTGCCGAACTATACTGTTCGCCTCGATCATGTCTTCAACGACAAAAATCGCGCCTACTTCCGTTTCACGGAGGTCGATCAACAGCAGCAGGCGTTCCGGAACTATCCCTCCGCCTCCCCGGCGAACGTCGCCACCGGCGAGTTGCCGGAAGGCGCCACGGGTTACCAACGCATCCCCATTCAAACCATCAGCGGCGCCATTGGCTATTCCAAGACGTTTTCGCCCACGTTCTACTCCGAGACGATCCTCAGCATACAATGGCAGCGCATGTACGTGGAGGGTAACGAAGCATCGCAGAAAAACTATGAGCAACAATTTGGCCTGCCCAATAACTTCGGCCAGATCGGCTTCCCGGCAATCGGCGCAAACCTGTTGATGCCCTACGGGGGCTCGCAGTGGAACTATGGCATGAGCCAGCGCCTGTCGACGCTGGACCAAAACTTCAACAAGATCCTCGGCCGCCATCAACTCGCCTTCGGCGCACGCATCCGTCATGAGAAGTTCGGTTACATGTCGGACCGTTCGCCGGACCAGATCGCTTTCACCAACCTCGCCACCGCGATCTATGACCCTAGCACCGGTGCAAACTTCAACCCGCGGCCCAATACGGGCTACCAGGATGCCGACTTCTTCCTGGGAGCCGCGTCAAACTTCACTCAGAATCGCAATGCGCCTTTCAATAACTGCTCGCTGATGGAGTTTGATTCCTACATCCAGGACAACTGGCGCGTCAACCAACGGCTCACCATCAACCTTGGTCTCCGCTGGGAGGCTCATCCGGCGCCCCGCGCCGCACGGGACTACCTGGTGACCTTCGAACCTGAAAGCAGAGCGCTGGCGCTGCCTCGCTCCCTCGACTACTACATCCAGGAAGGCCTGACCCACGAGGCTCTGGTTACCAATCTGCGCGACCTCGGTGTGAAGTTCACCACCCTCGAGGAGTCCGGCCGGTCCTCCCGCGGTTTCTTTAGCAGCAATGCGAACATCATGCCGCGCCTCGGTTTCGCCTATACGCCGTCGTTCGGGCGCCAAGGTACGGTCATCCGCGGCGGATACGGAGTCTATATCTATCCGGTGCCTATCCGGAACTCCATTCGCTACCTTACGGCGAGCTATCCCTTTACCGCCAGCTATTCGCAGAACTTCACATCGGCGGCGCAATCGCCCGACGGCTTGCCCAATTTCCTGCTGCGCAACCCGCTCACGCGAGTCACCGGCGTCAATACCGGCGATGTGGTGAACAGCAACTCCACCAACGCCCTTCTACCGGGTATTTCCACCGGGACGGTGCCGGCCGCCAAATATCCTCCGGCGCGCGTGCAGGAGGCGAACTTCACCATTGAGCAGCCGCTCAAGGACGGATCGGTATTCCGTGCCTCCTACGTTTTCACCCACGGCGAAAACCTCGACCAGAACTTCGTTTTCAATAATGCTCCATCCACTTATGTGTGGCAGACGGCCACCGGCACTGCGTTGCCGACTGGGAGGTTCGCCGGTGTTGCCACGCGCCCGTACGATCAGCAAACGTGGGGCAACATCACGCAGTCCACCAAGTTCGGCTTCTCCAACGACAGCGCGTTGCAGCTCAACTACCAGCGGCCATTCCGCAACGGTATCGGCTACCAGGTCTTCTATGTCTACTCGCGCGCTTTCCGAGTCGGCGGCAACACTTTCCGTGACAACACACTTTATCCCGCCGCCAACTACGCGCCCGGCACGATTCCCCAGGGTATGGACGTCGGCACGCAGTTCGAGCCGAGCCGCGAGTTCAACCGCTGGCAGAATTACCGTCCGGACACTGCGATTCCGCTGCACCGTGTCAGCTTCAACGGCATTGCCGATGTGCCGCTCGGAAAAGGCCACCGCTTCCTCAAGAACAGCAACCGTTTCGTCAACGCTATCCTCGGCGGCTATCAGGTCGCCTTCACCGGTACCGTCGTTTCGCAGGCCCTCCAGGTTGCCAACACCAACTGGGGCGCCACTAGTCCCATCGAGCTTTACAAGGACGGGGCTCCGGTTACCGATTGCCGCTCCGGCGTCTGCCGCCAAGCCTTCATGTGGTTCAACGGCTACCTGCCGCCAACGGTCATCAATGCCGCCAACCGCGGCGTGCAGGGCGTGCCGGCGAACTATCAGCCGTATCTTGCGCCCATCAACAATACGCCTGGCGTCGCGAACTTCGGAAACAACAATGTGCCCGTGAGGCTCGCCAACGGCGAGCAGGTGGTTACGCCGTTCTCGCCTGGTCCGGCCGGCCCGAACCCCTATAACGCGATGGTGCTGCAGGGACCCAAGAACTTCCAGACCGACATCTCGATTTACAAGGAGTTCTCGCTCAACGAGCGCTTCCGGCTGCGCTTCAACGTGGACGCCTTCAACGCCTTCAACATCCAAGGGCTCACCAATCCGAGCGCTTCCGACGGCATCCTGCAGCTCCAGACTTCCTACTGGACGCCGCGGCAGATCCAGTTCACCGGACGCCTTTCGTTCTAACCGGAGGCGGTCAGGGATCTCACCGCTATGTCTGGCGGATCAGAGGCGATGGGCAGTGGCAGGTAGTCGCGTTCCGTGACCATCCATTCAATGAGCGCCGCCCGGAGTTCCTGTTCGATCGCGACCGCCTCCTTGCGCCCAGCCAGATTATCGAATTCGCTGGGATCGTTCGTTAGGTCATACAGCTCGAACATAGGCCGGGTGGGAGAGAAGTACATGCGCGAAAGCTCCGGCGAGAGCTGCCCCGCTGAGTTCCTCTCCTTCAGGTCCTTCCAAAATCGGGTGCTCGCGAAGTCCACCGGCTCGTACGGGATCTGCTAGAGCGCGTTGTAGATCTGTTTGTGCCGGCGGCCGGCCACGCAACGGGACAGGTCGAAGGCTGCGCTGTGCATGGGTTTAAATGTGGTGCGCGCCGCGCTCGGCGAAGACGTGCTTCCGCCCTGTAGAGCCCTCTCCCTGGAGATGCCTGACAAAACTCCTGCCCGTCATCTCTCTGGGCGCGGCCACGCCGGCTGCCTCCAGGAATGTCGACGCCAGGTCTTCGCCGGAAACCAGTTCTGACGACGCCCGGCCCGGCTTGATCCGCCCGGGCCACCGCAGGATGAGCGGCACATTGATGCCGAACTCGTACAGGGTGCCTTTTCCTCGCAGCAGCGCCGCGCCATTGTCTCCGAGGAACACGACCAGCGTGTTCGCCGCCAATCCGCGGTCTTCCAGTAACTGCATGACGGTGCCGAAGTCGTCGTCGAATCGCGAGATCTTGTCGTAGTAGAAATCGAAATCCTCGCGCACCAGCGGCGTATCCGGGAAGTGGCGCGGAAGCTTCAATTTGGCCGGATCATGCGGCTCGCGGGCCATGTTCGGACCAAACCGGCGATGCGGGTCGTTCGAACCGAGTTGCATAGAAGCGCAAAGGCCGCGAAGGCGCGGCTGCAAACTTGGAAGGAACTTGCGATTCTCCGGCGCCGAAGCGAGTCCGTCTTGCGCGTGTTCGTCAAGAGAAGGGCTTGTCTTTCGGCTTCAAGTCGAGAAACTCGGAAAATTGCGTGATGCCGGACCGTGTGCTTCCCGTTCGAGCGTAGTCAAGCCGCTCCGGAAAGTTACGGAGATGGAGTTTGTCGTAAATTCCCTGAATCAGTGGATCGCTGTTTCCGGCTTCCCCGTTCATGTGATACGTTCGTCCCGCGACGCCGGTGAAATAGCCATTCGCACGAAGAATCTCCGCGTAGGTGCGCACAGCCATCGGGAGCGGTGCGCTGAATCGGGTCATCTGAATGGCCACCGGCCAGCGTCCGGTCATGCCCCGCCGATTCGCATCCAGTCACGTCGCGAATAGTCCATAGGTAGGGTTCCGCCATTGAATCACGGCGCGAGCGGCGTTGCAAGAGGGGACAGCGTTTCTCGCCCAACGCGCATCGGAGGCCGAAAAGCGGCTAAAAGGGCATAATAGACATTGTGCGAGCCCGAGTTCGCTCCTATACTTCTGCTACCGAATGAAAGGACACTCCGCGTGGAAGAGGGAGCAGAGAGAGGACCCATCGAGATTCGCCCCGCGCGCCGCGGCCGATCGCCCTTGCCTCTGTTGGCGGCCGCTGCTGCAATCGGCCTGATTCACGGACAAACTGCTCCCGAAGTTACACAGGGTCTGTCCCGGTTGGCAGCCGCCGAACCGGCACTCCAAAACACGGCCGTCTCCCC
>JBGSME010000145.1:0-3478 GCA_041740335.1 Bryobacteraceae bacterium
GGCGGCCCGCGACGGCCGGCTCTCGCTCGTATGGGTGGGACACAAGGACGGCGTCTCGCACGTTTTCGCTTCGACGCTCGATGGCGGAAACTGGACCGCTCCCGTGCAGGTGAGCACCGCGCCAAGCGCCTGGGTCCCTGAGGCTGCCATCGATTCCAAGGGCAACACCTGGATCGCCTGGGACAGCTATCGCGCGGGGAACTACGACATCTTTCTGCGCAAGCGGGACCCGGCGGGCAACCTTGGCGCAGAGATCCAGGTAACCAAGTCGGCGGTCTTCCAGGCTCATGCCACCGTCGCCGTCGACGCGCAGGACCACGTGTGGGTCGCCTGGGATGAATCGGGAGTCAACTGGGGCAAGGACTGGAGCCATGAAGATCCCTTCCGCGGCACGGTCCTCTATGCCGACCGGCGGCCGGCGATGGCCATCTACGATGGAGCGGGCGGGTGGCAGCAACCGGTGCATGACATCATTCACGCCGTCCCCGCGCGATATGTGCAGTTCATACAGAATCCGCGCCTCGCCTCCGACGGCCGCGGCCGCATCTGGATGACGCTCGAGATACGCACCCTCGCCGGTACGATCCGTGACGACTACTGGGCCGCCAACGGCCGCTGGGAGCGCTTCGTCACTTCGCTCGACGCCAGCGGCTGGACCCCTCTTGCCCCGCTGCCCTCGAGTAGCAGCCGTCCCGAAGCTCCGCTGCAGTTAGTGGGCACGGCAACGGGCGTCGAGATGGCCTGGACTCACGACAATCGCCCGCCTACCGGTCCCGGCTTCTATGCGACGGTGCCCAATCGCCATCATGTGATCATTGGCGCTCTTTCCGCGCCAGCGTCGAACATCGTGCCCGTGCTCACCGCTTTCACGGAATCGAATGCGCAGGCTGGAGCGGTCCACGCCGACGAAACCGGCGACGTCTCCCGCGTCCGCGCGTATCGCGCCAGCATCGGCGGTGAGGTCCTGCGGATCCTGCGCGGCGACTTCCATCGACATACTGAGATCTCGCTCGACGGCTCAGGCGATGGTTCCGTGGAAGACTACTTCCGCTACATGATCGACGCCGCCGCCATGGATACGGGCATCCTCGGCGATCACAATGCCGGTAACGACGACGAGTACTCGTGGTGGCGCACGGAAAAGGCGGTGGATTTGTATCACATCCCCAGCCGGTATACGCCGCTGTTCGGATATGAGCGAAGCCCCGGCTATCCCAACGGCCACCGCAACGTGGTTTTCGCGCGGCGCGGCGTTCGTGCGCTGCCCATGACGCCCGCCGAATCGCGCGGCACCCAGCGCACGGGGCCGATCCTCTATCCCTATCTCAAGAAGAATCGCGGTATCGCCATGCCCCACTCGATGGCGACCTCGCAGGGAACCGACTACGGCGACAACGACCCCGAGGTGGAACCGCTCGTCGAACTCTACCAGGCCTACCACGCCAGCTACGAATACGAAGGCGCGCCGCGTGCCGAGAGCGAGAACCTGCGCGTCATGATCCACGGGGCGTTCAAGCCGCTCGGCTTCTGGTGGAAGGCGCTTGAGAAGGGGCTCAAGCTTGGCGTGCAGGCAAGCTCGGACCACATCGCCACGCACAACTCTTACACCATGATCTATGCGCCCGACGCCGCGCGCGACTCCATCGTCGAGAGCATGCGCCGGCGCCACGCCTATGCCGCCACCGATAACATCATTGTCGACTTCCGCGCTAGCGACGGTGGCCGGACTTACATGATGGGCGATGCGTTTGCTTCGCCCAACGCGCCGAGGCTGTCGGTACGTATTCAGGGCACGGACCGGCTTGACGAAGTTGTGATCGTGAAGGACGCTCAGTTTGTCTATCGCGCCTCGCCCGGCACCCGCGACGTAGAGTTCACGTTCAACGACACGGCGCCGGTCGCCAAGGAGAGTTATTACTACGTGCGGGTAATGCAACGGGACCGGAACCTGGCGTGGTCCAGCCCGATTTGGGTGTCGCGCTAACTAAGCCACGTCAGTTTGCTCGAGAAAATAGACATTGCGATCCTTCAGGTGCTTCGTGTGCCTGCCGGCGCACTTCACCGATTGACATCAGTCCCTGGTGACCGCAACATCTCATCGGGTCACACATCACCTTCCGCCTGAAGCATCTCGAGAGTCGCCTCAAACGCGTTCGTGGTGCGCCGGACATCCTCTTCGTTGTGCACCGCGGAAACAACGCCGCCCGGCCAGCCCACGATGTCGACGCCGTGCAGAAGCATGCCGGTGCGAATCTTGTGAGCCAATTCCGGACGGAGACTTCCCTTCAAGTGACGCCAGGGCACTTTGCCCGCGTAGATCTCTTCCGGCGAGGCATTGCCGCAATAGAGATGGAAACTCGAGAACAATCCGTAGGCGCACCAGCCCAACCCGCGCCGCCGGATGGCCTCGTTCATACCCAGCCGAATCGCGGCGGCGGTTTCGTTAGCGCGATCGACGGGGCCGTGGTCTCGAATCTGGCGGAGCGTGGCAAGGCCGGCCGCGGCTGAAATGGGGCCTGCGTTGTAGGTGCCCTGGTGGACCACCGGCGGCGGCTGGATGCGTCCGTTCTCATGCCGGTAGTTGAGGACGCCGAGCACATCGCCGCGTCCCGCCAAGGCCGCTCCGGGAAAGCCTCCCGCCACAATCTTCGCGAGTGTGGTCAAGTCCGGCGTCACACCGTAGAACTGCTGCGCCCCGCCGGGCGAACAGCGAAAGCCGGAGATCACTTCGTCGAAAATCAGCAGCACCCCATGGCGCGCGGTCGCCTCCCTCAGCCGACGCAACACAGCACCGCCGGTAGGAATTTGCCCGAAGGTGGCGCCCGTTGGCTCAAGGATCAGCGCGGCGATATCGTCCCGCGACGCCAGTAGGTCATCGACCCGATCGGTATCGTTGGGTTCGACAATCAGCGTTTGCTCTACTATGCCGGGAATGATTCCCGGCGCGCCGCCGGCGGGAAAACAGACATGGTCGTGCCAGCCATGAAAATGGCCCGCGAACCGGATGATCTTATTCCTGCCCGTAAAGGCCCGCGCCACGCGCAGCGCCAGGAGCGTAGCCTCGGTTCCGGTGTTGGTGAAGCGCACCCGCTCGGCCGACGGGATCATTTCATGGACCAGTTCCGCCCACTCGACTTCCAATTCGTGTGAAGCGCCGTAATGAACGCCGTTGGGTAGCTGGGCGGTCACCGCCTCGATCACGGCGGGATGATTGTGGCCGAGGAGCAGCGCCCCGTGTCCGCCGAAGTAGTCGACGTATTCGTTCCCGTCGGCATCCCACTTACGCGAGCCCGCAGCCCGTTCGACGTACGGCGGGTGAGGCTCCAGGTACCGTCCCACTGTGTTGCCTCTTTTCTAATTGGAGCGAGCGTTTAGCCGAAGAGTAGTTTGGAGCTGAACGCTTGAGGAAAGCACAGAAGCAGTATTCCCCGGAAGAGAAGATGGCCCTACTCCGCCGCCATTGGGTGGAGAAGGTGCC
>JBGSME010000146.1:0-2088 GCA_041740335.1 Bryobacteraceae bacterium
CATCATCAGTTCTATTTTGTGGTGAAGAATGTCTGGCGTGAGAGCATCCGTCACTTTTGAGATCGGAATATGGGCTGTCACCAACCCTCCGCGCAGCTGTGGCCCGGCCAGTTGCAGGGTTTCCACGGGGCGCTCCGCGACCACGTCGGCCACGGGCGGCTCGCCCAGCAGCAGCGAGATCTCGCCGAAGAAGTCGCCCGGGCCCGCCGTCTCGAGGAGAATCTTGTCGCCGGTGTCGTTCTTCACGCTGAGCTCGACGCTCCCGCGCTTCACGACGAAGAGCGAGTCGCCCGGATCGCCGTAGCGGAAGAGCGTCTTGCCCTTTTCGGCCTTCACCACCTCGATGCGCTCGGCCAGCGCCGCGCGCTCGGAGTCGTCGAGGAGGGCGAAGAAGGGAACTTCGTGGAGGATGTCCGCCTTGCTCGTGAGGGAGTTCCGTTCCGCGTCCATGGACCCCTTCTACCGCATCGCGAAGCGGGCCCGGAGCGCGAAGTGGTCCGAGGGCAGGAGCCCGTCCGGGAGGAGCGGGCGGTCGTCCGGCTGGGGTCCACCGAACTGAACGCGATAACCGGGCGGGATGGCGGCTTGTACCTGGAGATAAACCTTGATATGGCGGGCTTGCGCGGCCCGGATAAATGCCTTGAGGAGTGGACCCTCTTTGCGCGTGAGGTCAGTAGGTTTGGCCGGCTGGTAGCGAAGGCCCTGGAAGAGGCGTGTGTTGGGCTGAAAGCTGGGCGCGGTGCGAACGAAGAGTTCGCGCTTTCCCCAAAGCGGACGGTCCAGCAAGCGGACAGAACCTGCACCTGCGTCGGCGGGTGGTTCGCGCGATCCGGTGGTTTCGCTGGCGGGCTCCATCACGTAAGGGGAGGTGGCGATGGCGGTAATGCCGGCCTTGTAAACGAGATTGTCGAGGAGTTTTTCGATGCCCTCGTTCTGGATGTATTCGGGGAGGACGGTGATTCCGACGAAGTCTTTCGGCATGTTTTCGTATCTTCGTTGGCCGGGATGTACAATCGGCGAATGGCGCAGAGCAAATTGCAACGTCGAGGCTTTATCAAGAATAGCGTGGCGGCCGGTGCGTTTCTTCCGGCGGCGGCGCAGGCGCAGGGACAAGGCGAGGCGCCAGTGGCGGCCTACGATGATCACGGCGGACTGGTGATCGAGCGTGCGCGGGCAGGGAAGCCACACGCGGGAAAGGTGCTGGCTGCGATCCAGCCGCACTCCGACGACATCCCGATCTTTGCGGCGGGAACGGTTATGAAGCTTGTGGATGAGGGTTATACGGGCTATCTGATTCGTGTGACGAACGACGACATGGCGGGCCCGGGGAGTATTGCCGAGACCGTGACTGCGAATCAGCGGGACAACTTTGCGGTGGCGCGGGCGATGGGGCTGAAGAAGGTGTTCGACCTCAACTACAACAACCACATGATGGACAACATCTCGCGGAGTGAACTGCGGGCGCGGCTGATCTTTCTGTTCCGGTTGTTGAAGGTGGATACGGTGGTGAACTACGATCCGTGGGGCCACTACGAGGAGAATCCGGATCACTATGTGACCAGCGCGTGCGTGGAAGCGGCGGCGTGGATGGCGGGCGGTAGCAAGGACTATCCGGAGCATTTCGAGGCGGGGCTGAAGCCGCACGGGGTGACGGAGAAGTATTACTTTGCGCGCTTTCAGCAGCGTGTGAACCGCGTGGTGGACATCTCAACGACGATTGAGCGGAAGATCGATGTGAACGTGGAGAACAAGGCGCAGGGGCCGGGCGGCGAGACGGGGTCGCGTTTGCGGCAGCAGTTGCAGCGGGAAGGGAGGCGGCTGCCGCTGCTGGGCAGTGACGATGCGGCGGCGAACCGGAACTACGTACGGGAGTTCACGTTGGAGCGCGATCGTGAGACGGGCCGGCGGCATGGGCTGGAGTGGGCCGAGCAGTTCCACTACGTCGGTCCTGAGAATTCGCGTGTTAGCGAGTATGTGAGGCGGAACGCGGTTCAGTTATGAGGCGGGCGTAAGCTCGCGGCGATAGAGGTTGGCGCCGGCGGCGTCGCGAAGGGTGACGGCCAGCCGCGAGGACTGTCCGTCGATTTC
>JBGSME010000147.1:0-5063 GCA_041740335.1 Bryobacteraceae bacterium
GCAGAAGGCGGCTCGTTGCAGAATGGGCAAGCCTTGGGGGGACGATGTCCAGCAAGCGGCGGCGACCGCGAGTTCCCACAACAGATACTGCAGCCACGTCGGCAACCCGTTATTGTTTCATGCCGAACCTGTGCAGCGGGAGCGGCGGGGTTCAGGCGTCGAGTGAGATCCGAGCTTCGTAAACGCGGAAGCTGTCGGCGGCGCGGCCTTGCAGCCCAACGAGCCCGGGCCTGACGTTGAGATTGGACCACGATTCCAGAAAGCCGTTGAGCTTGGCGTGAATCGCGCTGCCGTTGAATTCCACATTCAAATCGTGCAGGGTGCGGTTCTGACGGGGGAGGGTCACGGCGCGGCCGATGAGGACGTGGGCGGGGCCAGCGAATCGAAGCACTCGCAAGGCCAGGTCTGTGGCTGAACTGGCGACCTCGATCAGGTGCAGATTTGAGGCGGAGCCATCGGCGCCCAGCAGGATACGGGCCGCGCCATCGTCGGCCAGTGAGAAGCGAAAGGCGAGCGAGCCGCTCACCACGTTCGGAACGCTGCGGTATAGCACTGCGCCCAGGGGCTGCATCCAGCCGTCTTCGATCCGCCAAGGGGTCGCCTGATTTCCCGGCCCGGCCCAATCCCGGGTATCCGCGCCTGCCTCGGTATATCGCATCCAGTTGGCGAGCGTGACTTGGTGCAGGTGTTCTTTCCGATCGCTTGAGGCGGCCATTGAAGCCAGATCGAACTTGCGCCCCAGGCCTAACCCGCCCGCCAGCAGCAACGCTGCGAAGCCCCCTCGCGTCAGCCGGCCAAACAGAGACGTTTCGGCGTCTCTCGTGTTCACCGCCATGGCCGCGGCCGGGTTCCCGCGGATCAAGTGCAAGTTGCCTGTACACGTATGCGAGCAGCAGGACATCGCCAGTATACGCCGGGAAAGCGGAATCGGCCGGCGGCAACTTGAACAACGCATGGGATTCAGATCGCGCCGGAAATCCAGCGCCCGCTCGTGCCGGCGCCCCGCGTGCAACCTGTACTCTACTTCCGAACAATACCAGTAGCCTTTTATCCTTCGAGCTAGTGGGATCACGTCTCCACACGCCAGACAGTGCATCGCGTGGTGCTGCATTTTGGTTCCTCGATTTGCTTATCGGGCGAGACGGCTGGAGTGTGAGAGGAATTACCAGTTCGCCGATGTCGTGATCGAGTGCTTTCCGGCCGGTCCGGAGGTTACCGCTCCGCAGCTATCGCGGCTCGGTTGGCGTGAGAAATTACAGGCTAGTGGAGGCGCAAGCGCCCGAAGGCTTTCGGCGTGTGAAACGACGGAGCGTTCACTGGCTGCCAAGCGATATACCGGCGATCCGGATTGTGCCCTTCGATCCGGTATAGGTTCAAGCGCAATTCATTGCCGGCCTTGGGCTCTCGCGTATCGATCGACGCCCAGGGGATCTGGATCTCGCAATACCACCGCTTCCGCTCGTGATCGACGAACGAACGGACACGCAAGCCTGAATTCCACAACCAATCCACCTCTTTGCCCTTCCGTTCCCGATCCACGTCCAAGTCCACCCACTCTTCCTGCGGGGTTACCTCGAACTCCTTGAACAATGCGATTCGCTCCAGGTCGTGGCCGATGAACACTTCCACCACGTCGTTGTCCCAGATTCCCCATGTTTCCGACATCCGCGACGGGTGGTCGCGCAGGTTCATCGAGACGAAGTCGCTGACGAAAAGGAAGTACAGATTGGACGCCGTCCAACGCGACCGGATCTCGGTACGCGCGCCCTCCACGTGTTTCCCATAGCGGTCGTTCGACGTCACCACGCCTGGCACTCCCCGCCACGCCGGAGCCCACGGGCTTGCCGTCAATTCGAAGTCGCTCTCCGCGCGAAAGGTCAACATCGTAGCCGCGTCATCGGCCTTCGATGCCAATTGCCCCAGTGCGATCGCCGCGGAGCAAAAAAGGAAAATGGATCGGTGCACCCCGCTATTGTACGGCAGTCCCGTGCGTGAAATGCTCACGGATACGCCGTGCATTGGCGGGACCTACCACCGCGGCGAGGGACTCTTCACTCGCCCCGCGTACATCCTCCACGCTCCCCAAACCCATCAGTAGCTTCTTCACGGTTTGCGGACCGATCCCCGGGATCGCCCCCAATTCGCTCTCCAGCCGCTTCGCCCCGCGGCGCTGGCGATGGAACGTGACCGCGAACCGGTGCGCTTCGTCCCGAATCGTCTGAATCAGGTGGAGGACCGGCGAGTAGCGGTCCAGCACCACCGGCTCCTCTTCCTGCCCGTACACGTAGATGATTTCCTCGCGCTTGGCGATCGATGCCAGGGGCTGGTTCAGCACGCCAATCGCCTCCAGCGCCTCCGCGGCTGAGTGCAACTGTCCCAGCCCGCCGTCGATTAACACGAGTGAAGGCATGGCCGTGCCGGACTCCTTCAGCCTGGAATAGCGCCGCGTCACCACTTCCCGCATTGAGGCGAAGTCGTCATTCCGGTCATGGGAGCGAATGATGAACTTCCTGTAGTCGGCCTTCTTCATGCGGCCCTTTTCCCACACCACCATGCTGGCGACGGTATCGGTGCCCTGCAAATGAGAAATGTCGAAACACTCGATGCGGTCCGGAGCTTCGGTGAGTGAAAGCGCGTCCCGCACTGCGCCGCGGATCGCATCGCCTGACGGCGCAACCACGCGGAAACGCTGCTCGAAACTGTGGCGCGCGTTGGTTTCAACCAGGGCCAGCATATGTTTCTTTTCTCCCCGTTGGGGCGTTTCGATCCGCACCTTTCGCCCGCGCTTTTCGGTGAACAGCTCTTCGAGTAACTCGCGATCTTCGAAGTCCGCCGGCACATGCACCTGATCGGGAAGATAGCGGCTTTCGATGTAGATTTGCTTCAATAGCGCGGCGGTGAACTCGGCGCGATCGAACTCGTGCTGATCTTCCCAAAAGAAGTCCCGGCGGTCGACGATTCGCCCGTTGCGCAGGTGAAACAGGTTGGCCGCGACTAGCGGCGGTTCGGCATACACGGCCAGGATGTCGGTGTTGTCGCCGGTGGCGGCCGCCATCTTCTGCTTCTCTTCTAGCTCCTCCACCGTCGCCAGCAGATCGCGAAGCGCGGCGGCACGCTCGAACTCCAGTTTATCGGCCGCTTCGTCCATCCGCGCACGCAACTGCCGCGCCAGATCCTTGTTCTTCCCTTCGAGAAACATCCGTACGTCGCGAACCGCGCCGGCGTAGGCGTCGTCGGTGGTCAGCCCCTCCACGCAAGGCCCCAGGCAGCGGTGAATGTGAAACTCCAAACACGGCTGCGGATGTTTGCGGGTCAGATCGACCCGGCAGGAAGGCACCTTGAAATTCCGGTGGACGAAATCCACCAAACGATGGGCCAGATTCCCTGGAAAGTACGGCCCGAAGTAGGTTTGCCCTTTTTGTAAGCGGCGGGTCACATACACGCGCGGGTACTTTTCATGGGTCAGCCGGATGTAGGGATACGTTTTGTCGTCCCGCAGCAGCACGTTGAACCGCGGCTTATACTCCTTGATCAGATTATTTTCGAGGGCCAGCGCTTCTTTCTCGTTGTCCACGAGGATGTAGCCGATGTCGCGTGCTTCGGCGATTAGTGTTCCAGTGCGCGAATCGGCCAGCCGGTCTTCGTTGAAGTAGCTTCTCACGCGGCTCCGCAGACTCTTCGCTTTGCCCACGTAAAGCACCACCCCCGGCGCCGTCCTTATAGAGGTAGACGCCTGGCGACAGGGGCAATTGCGAGGCTTTTTCGCGAAGATCCATGGGAGGAGGGGTACAATCTAATTGTGGCACGCGGCTTCATTCCCTTGGTTCTGCTGGCCGCGCTGGTGTTTGCCGCCGAGGACAAGAAACAATCGGAGAATCCTCGTCCCGCCGATCCCCAGGCAGCCGTGCCTGAAGAGCCTCCCGAGGAAGACCCCGGCCTCGTCGAAAAAGAATACGCCTTCAACCCGCTGCAGGCCCAGAAGGAAATGACCGTCGGCAACTTCTACTTCAAGAAGGGAAGCTACGCCGCAGCCGCTCTTCGCTACACCGAAGCGACTCGCTGGCATCCGACCTTCGCCGATGCCTTCTTACGGCTTGGGGAAACGTACGAAAAGCTCGGTCAACACGACAAAGCGCGTTCCGCGTTCGAGCAGTTTCTCGCAGCCGGGCCGGACCACAAACGGGCGGGCGATATCAAGAAAAAACTGGCCCGAAAATCGCCGCAGCCGCCTCGTTGAGGTCGCTTCGGCCCGGGCCGATTCCGGGTAGCCGCGATCAACCTGAGGGGTTATCCGGGGTACGGCAATCCGGTAAAGATTGTCGCTCCGCTCAAGACGGGCGAGTACGCCGCGAAAATCTCGGCGATTCAGGCGAAGAACAACGCCAAGACCCCGATCGGGGGATCGCTTGGCGAGGTTTTGGCTGATCTGCGCTGAGTGCGCGGGGACCTAGTGGTGGTGCTGGTTACCGACGGGGAAGGGACCTGCGGCCCTGCGAGGGGCGTTGTCCGGTGCGCTGCGGCAGTCCTTTACCGTGATGAACTCGGGTGGGGAGACGGTGGCGATGGCGTAGCCGGGGGTCCCGCGATCCCGCTGCAGCCCGGGGCGTACACGGTGAAGACCCGATCGGAGGCGCGACCGGTCCAAGTTGAAGCCGCGAAGACTGCAACGGTTACGCTTACGGCCGGGGCGGTCCGCTGAATTGAGTCCCGGTTTTGCCAGGAGTCGTACAATGAAAGAGAAAGGAGTTCTCCACATGGCAGACAATTCTGATTCCCGCGTGATCTGGTTCTTCGCTGGAGCCGCGCTTGGCGCCACCGTCGCGCTGCTGTTCGCTCCTCAGACGGGCGAGGAAACCCGGCGCATCATCAAAGATCAAGCCAATCGCGGCAAAGACCGCCTTGGCGACACCGGCCGCGACCTGGCGGACCGCAGCCGTGAGTTGTACGACAAAGGGCGCCGCATCGCCGACGAAGCCGCCGACGTGTTCGACCGCGGCAAGCGCATGGTCCAAAGCTAAACCCAGTGATCCTACCCTTCGAAACCGAGCCGTATTCGGACTTCA
>JBGSME010000148.1:0-2098 GCA_041740335.1 Bryobacteraceae bacterium
GCCATCGGGATCTTCACCACGCTGCTCGGCGCCAAGCTCGAGTTCACGCCGCCGTTCATCGCGGTGGCATCGCGCCGCGCCGGAAAAATCCGGATCCGGTCGCGCGCCCTCTAGCCTTACCGTACAATCCCTTCACGCGAATATAGTCGAGCACTCCAGGGGGGAGCCCCGCGGGGTCAACGCCACGGGCGATGTCCTCACGGATCGCCGACGAAGAGACGTCCATGGAAACCGTGTCCAACCCATGCACCGACGCACCCTCCGGCACCCGATAGCCGTGCCCCGGGCGCGTGACCACAATGAAATCCACCGCCGCGATAACGTCGGCCCAACGGTGCCAGGTTTCAATGTCGGCGAAGGCATCGGCCCCGATCAGGAAATAAAAGCGATCGCCGGGCCGCTCACGCTTGAGCCGTTCAATGGTGCGGATGGAGTAGCTGTTTTCCTGGCCTTCTTCGATCCGCGAAGGTTTGAAGCCGGGCTCACCCTCGCACGCCAGTTCCACCATCCGGTAGCGATCCTCGTAACCGGCTCCGCGCCGCTCACGCTTGTGCGGCGGATTCGCCGCGGGAATAAAGAGCACTTCGTCCAGCCCGAATCGGAGCGCGGCCTCGCGCGCTATGGCCAGATGCGCCTCATGGATGGGGTCAAACGTCCCGCCGAAGATCCCGGCCTTCATTCGCCGCCTGTCTGGAAATTTGCCGCTTCCGGAAGAGACTCCGGAATCTCGAATAGATCGCGCCGGAATACGGGACGCACCAGCCCGTTGGCGTCCGGAACCTCGTCGCGCCCGCTTGCCAGATATTCGATCACCTGCCCCAACGCCGAAAGTCCGATGGCTTGCTGTGGCAGCGCACCCAACGGAATCAGGAACAGGTGTGGATCTGCCGGCAGCGTGGGCACCGCCTGCCGCGCCAAATCGTGGCGATACACCACTGTGCGCTCGCGCAGGTTCGCCGCGCGCGCCAACGCGGAACTGGAGGGGTTGGGCACGGTGCGATCACCGAGAGCAATCTGGATGAGAACGCGCTTGATCGGATTCGATCCGAGCGTGGCCTGCTTGAAATGAGGCGCGAAAACAGCGGCGTCCGCATCGGCTCCCAGCCATTCCATTCGTTCGAAGAAGTCCTGAACGGCCGCCGCACCGGGCCTGGTGCGAAGCCGCACGGCTTCGTGGCGCAGTGGCAGATCCTCTTCAAACTCCAATGGCGACTCCCGGCCCAACAGTGACGGCTGCCGGTTCCCTAACAGAATCGGCGCCAGCTCCGTTCGAAATCTGGGGCTCAACCGCAACGTCAGCACCTGATTGCCGGGCGGAACATTCAATACCGCGGCAGTCACTTCGGGCATCAGCGCGGTGACGAGTGCGCCGTACCATCCACCGAGCGATTGTCCTACGTAGTGAACATCGGCGGCGTTCAGGTCAGGCCGGCCGTCGCCGTCGAAATCCATTCCTTGAGCGATGGCGTTCAACAGTTGCCGGTAGTCGATCACGGTTTGCCGGATGCAGTCCCGAAACCCGGCCGGCTGTCCGGGGGCGGCGAACGCGCATCCTTCGAACTCCTCAATGCGGCCGTCTCCGGTAATATCGATGCCGCGTCCGGGAGTCGCGATCTCTGATTGAGAGCCGTCGCTCCGCGTTAGGATCAAGCTTGACCGTGGGCCGAATCCGTGGCCAAACGCATCCATCGCCACAACCGCGTATCCTTGCGAGGTAGCCAACGACATCAGGGTGGGCATGCCGAAGCGGGAGTCCGACAATCCATGCCCCGCGAGTAAAACACGATGCCCCCCGGAAGGCGCCGCGCCGTTGGGCAGGAAGGCATGAAAGTAGATGCGGTTGGTTTCCTCTCGCCCGAGCACAGGCGATTCGAAGGATCCGAAAGCGACGCGGTCCACCCCCAGTTGCGCGATCAGGCCCGGCGTCACCGGTAGAGGCGTTTCCTGAAAGGTATTCTCGCCTACCTGCTGCCGCAGGGTGATTCCGATAACGTCCCGCAGTGAGAGGATGCCGCCCTCCGCCCGCACCTGAAACCTTGCCGGAGTGGCTTGCACAACCTGCTCCGCGCGCCTGTACCATTCGATCGCGTTCAGCGTA
>JBGSME010000149.1:0-8627 GCA_041740335.1 Bryobacteraceae bacterium
GCGCCATGCGCGCCCGCATCGCCGAGAGCCACCCCCAGGCCCACATCCAGGGCTTCGCCGTCCAGCCCATGGTGCGCCGCCCTGGGGCCCAGGAGCTGATCGTCGGCGCCGCCGAGGATCCCCAGTTCGGCCCAGTGATCCTGGTGGGCCATGGGGGGATCGCGGTGGAGGCCCTGGCGGACCGGGCCCTCGGGCTGCCGCCACTCAACCTGCGTCTGGCCCGGGAGCTCCTGGCCCGTACCCGGATCCATCGGGTCCTCCGGGGGATCCGGGGCCGACCGCCGGCGGACCTGGACGCCATCGCCCTGACCCTGGTGCGGGTGTCCCAGCTCGTCATCGACCATCCGGAGATCCGGGAGCTGGATATCAACCCACTCCTGGTGGACGAGTCCGGCGTCATGGCCCTGGACGCCCGGGTGACCCTGGCCCCTCCGGCGCGGCCGGGCTCCGGGCGTCTGGCCATCCGCCCTTACCCCAGGGAGCTGGAGGAGTGGGTCCCCATCGCCGAGAGACGGCGGCTGCAGCTGCGCCCCATCCGGCCGGAGGACGAGCCGGCGATCATCCGCTTCCACGAGACGTTGTCGGACCGCACGGTCTACTTCCGGTATCTGCAGGCGCTCAACCTCAGCCAGCGCGTCGCTCACGAGCGGATGATCCGCATATGCTTCGTCGACTATGACCGCGAGATCGCCCTGGTGGCTGTCCACGACGACCCGGAGTCCGGAACCGAGGAGATCATGGGCGTCGGCCGGTTGATGAAGATTAGCGGATCCAAAAACGCCGAGTTCGCCCTGATGATCGCGGACCGCTTTCAAGGACACGGGATCGGGGGCGCGCTGCTCGGGAAGCTGATCGCCGCGGCGCGGCGCGAGGGCGTCGATAACGTGGTCGCCGAGATACACGGTGAAAACCGCGTGATGCAGTCGATGTGCCGCAAAGCCGGCTTCGCTCTCGAAACGGAATTCGGCGACCCCACTGTTACCGCGACACTGCGTCTATCCGGGTCCGTTGCCTAGCGAAAAGATGAGTGGCAGTTCGCTCCGTCCCCTTCACTCTCGCGGTCGCGGCTCAAACGTACAGAGCGGGTCCGAAGCGAGCGGGTCGCCGGTTGCTCCGTAGGATCGGGCGCGCGATCCACCGCAAAGGACCCGGTACTCGCAGACGCCGCAGCGCCCCTCGAATTGAGCCGGGTCATGCAGCGAGCGGAATAGCGGCGCCTCCCGGTAGATCGGCGCGAGACGGTCCTGACGGACATTGCCCGCCGGCAGCGGCAGAAAGCCCGCCGGGCAGATGTCGCCGGTGTGGGAGACGAACACGATGCCGTGGCCGTCACGGATACCGAATCCGCGATAGACTCCCGAATTCTTGATCTGCTCGCCCTTGAGCCCTTCGGCGCGCATGCGATCGAGCGCCACACGCCGGTAGGATGGCGCTTCCGTCGTCGCCATCATGAACGGGGCAGTCCGCGAGGTCTCGTGGATCCAGCCCATCAGCTCTTCGGCGGCCTCCGGCGACAACGGTTCGAGGACCGTGCCCCGGCCGACCGAGATCAGGAAGAACAGACTCCAGCGAGCCACCGCGCAAGAGCTCAGCAGTTCATAGATCGCAGGGATGTCGCCGGCCGTTTCGGCCGAGACGAGTGTGTTCACCTGCAGTGGGATCTCGAGCGCCTGCGCCCAACGGATCGCCTGCATCGTGCGGTCGAAGGTACCGGGCACGCCGCGGATAGAATCGTGGCGCGCGGCGTTGGAGCCATCCAGGCTGAGGCCGAGGCCCGCCACATGGTGCTCCTTCAGGCGCACAAGAACGTCCCTGGTGAGAGCCGGCGTGGCGGCAGGCGTTATCGACACGCTGATACCGAGCGCATGTGCCTCGTCCATCAACTCAAAAAGGTCGGCTCGGTTGAGCGGATCGCCGCCAGTGAGGATCAGATTGGGGACCGGATCGCCGAACTCGACGATCTGGTGAAGCAGGGCCACGCCCTCGTCGTAGGTCAGCTCAGAGGGGTGGGACTGGGGCATCGCCTCGGCCCGGCAGTGCCGGCAGGCGAGAGCGCATGCCTGGGTCATCTCCCAGTAGACGTTCAGTGGAGTCTGCGCGAAATCACGCGCAGCGTGACCGCGCGGCGCGCTGTGGACAGTCGAGCTTGTCATATCGTAAGAACTTAGAGCATTCCGGACGCCATTCCCGCGCGGAGACTCGCTACTGGAAGTGGCAACCGTCGTGCGACAGGAAAGGTGAAAACCATGGAACGTTTCGCGCATATCCTGTTTCCTGTTGACTTCACTCCGCATTGCCGCGAGGTTGGGCCGGTGGTGGCGGCTTGGGCCCGTAGGTTCAACGCCGAGGTCACGCTTCTGCACGCGATGGACATGCCGCCGGGAGCCTATGCGGATTGGTACGCGTTCCTGAACCTGATGGACCTCCCTTTATACGAAGAGCACAGCCGCAGCCACCTGGAGCGCTATATGACGCAAACGTTCGCGGATGTAAACGTCCAACGGGTGCTCGTCGAAGGCCCGTCGAGCAGCAAGATCGTCCGATACGCGCATGACCATGGCGTGGATCTGATCATGATGCCTACCCGGGGCCTGAACAAATACCGGACGTTGCTGCTCGGTTCGGTGACCGCGCACGTGCTGCACGATGCAATGTGCCCGGTCTGGACCGAGGCGCATCGCGAGTCCGACCTCGCGCCGCCGCTCGACTGCAAGTCGATCGTGTGCGCGGTGGACCTGTCCGATTCGAGCTCCGCCATACTGAGGAGCGCCAAGTTGCTGAGCGACGAATTTGGCGCCGGCTTGCGCGTCGTGCACGCTTGCGGAAGCGACGCGGCTTCAACCGGCCGAGCGCGGGAGAAGTTCGAGGGCTTCGACAGGGAGTTGGCTATCGGCGTGGATTTGGAACTGGTGCCGGAGCCGGTTGCCGAGGGAGTCTGCTCGGCAGCCGCAAGTTATCACGCCGACCTGCTGGTCATCGGCCGAGGCCACCTGCAAGGAACTCTCGGCCGGCTGCGGACGGCCGCGCATGAACTCATTCGCCGCAGTTCCTGCCCGGTGCTCAGTGTCTAGTTGACGCACTGGTACGGGAAAAGAAGCACCGATTTGGGCGATATCACCCTGCCCCACGATGCATGCGTTCATCTCCACCGAAAACACAGGCAGGCCAATAGACAATTCCGACTTCCTTCGGGCTTTGCGGCCGCACGACTGAGTGGTCCTGGAATTGCATCAATGAGTGGCAGGCAAACGATATGAAGACGATCAAAGTCTTTTTTCCCGCAGCAATACTAACGGCCGGACTGCTCCTGAATCTGACACCCGGTCTGGCGAAACCCGAGTACATGAAGAAGGAGAAGAAGAGTTGCTTGACATGCCACGTAAAGATGAAATCCAAGGAACTGACCAAGACTGGTGAATGCTACGGGAAGAAGAAAACTCTCGACGGCTGCACCGAGTCGGATAAGTAGGCCGCCCAGGAGAGGGAGAGGCCGAGGAAAGGAGCAAGTGCCACATGAATATGTTTCCGTTCGTTCTAGTCTGGGTCGCAATGGCGGTCACAGTACTTGTTCTCGCGGGAGTCCGTATGATTTCCGCATCGCACGAAAACGATACGATCCATCTGCATGAGGAGGAAGCCGGGGTAGTGCGGCAGCAGGAGGCCTACGCGCGAAAGCTAGCGTCGTTGGACCGGTGGGGCAAGACTCTCACCGTGATCACCACGCTGTTCGGACTCCTGTTGGCCGGCACGTACCTCTATCAGGTCTGGATGGAATCGACAAAGCTCATCACCTCCTGATTGTGTTGAAGGTCCGGCAGGCCGCGACGAGTTGCGCGGCCTGCTAGGGCCACCACACCAGCAAACCGGCTCCTGCCGCAATGGCCGTGCCAAAGTAGATGGCCAGACGGCCGGCCAACTCTCGAGGGCCCGCTACGGCGGCGATCGCACCCTTGAAGCCGAGGTTCGACAGCGCTCCAGTCAGGATCAGCCGCCAGCCAGTGCCGGCCGACAGATGGCCCGAGTCGACCAGTTGGGTGGTGGAGAGCGTGATGGCGTCTACGTCGGCCAGACCCGACAACCCAGCTACCGTGTACAGCCCGCCCCGCCCGAAGTACTCCCTGGCCGTGGCGACTGCCACCAGGACCAAGGCATACAGGAGGCCAAAGGCGATCGCGGTCCGAAGCGTCGACGGCGGCTCGGAGTCCGGGTTCATCGCAGGGTCCGTTCGCGATCGCCTCTGGCTCAGCCACGCAAGCAGCAGCATGAGCATCAGCATCACCAACAATGGCGGCCCGCTGGTTCGCAGTGTCCCCGGCGCCACGATGGCGATCTCGATCAGCATCCGGCCAAAGACAACGGCGGAGGCCAGCACGATCACGGCCGCTGAAGATCCAGCGAGTCCCCGGCTTTGTTTTGCTTTGGCCGCGTAGGTCACCGTTGTCGCAGTGCTCGAGATCAGCCCGCCAAGCAGTCCCGCCATGAGCGTCCCGCCGCGCTCACCAAACAAGCGATAAGAGATGTACGCGGCCAGACTGATTCCCACGATCAGGACAACGATCATCCAGACCCGGAACGGATTCAAGACTCCGAATGGACCGTAGGCGGTGTCGGGCAAAGCGGGAAGAATGACAAGCGCGAGCAGAACCAAGCGGGCTCCGGCGCGAAGCTCGGCCTCGTCGATTACGTGAACGAAGCTGTGCAGTTCGTTCTTCCACTGCAGCAGCAGCACGACGCAGCCGGTAACGACGAGCGCGGCTCCCAAATAGCCGGCTTGCACCGACACGCCAACCAGAAACATCACCAGCGCAGCGACCTCAGTCGTCAATCCGGGGTTGGCCGGGCCGGTTTTCAACTCGGCCAGGTTTCCCACCACCAGCATCGCCGCTAGAGAGAGAAGTGCTGCCGCTATGATCCACTCACCCCGGCTGCCGCCAACCACCGCCGCCAAGGCTCCGAACGCGGTAATGAGCGGAAACGTGCGGATCCCCCCGAGTTGGCTATGGCTCCACTCCCGCTGCAATCCAACAAGGCCGCCAAGGGCGAGTGCGATCAGCAGTGCCTGTATGAGTTCAAGCTGCATTCCGGGGCCGCTCCGTAAGCCAATGATAGCGGTCCTTAGGGATGGCCAAACTCCTGCGCCTGAGGCACCAGTTCGAAATAGACATGGCTCGGGACATCGGTGCGCCAGTGGCCGGTAAACCGCGCGTACCCGACGAATCCGAAGAAGATCATCGCGAGCGCCGCAGCGAATGCCCAGGCCGGCACCCGCGCGCGTCCACCCACCTTCATCTCCAGGGCGCCGTCGGCTGGACACGCCGCGACGCACTCGTAACAGGCGATACATTCGGTGGAACGAATCGTTATGAGCTGGTCCACCGGCAACAGCGACGGGCATGCCTTGGCGCACTTGGCACAATCGATGCAGAGACCGGCGTCACGCCGGATCCTCACCGGGCTGAAGCGCGCGAACAGCCCCAGAAGTGCGCCATACGGGCACAGATAGCGGCACCAGACGTTCCTCACGAAGACGGAGCCGATCAGCAGGACGCCCAACACCACGGCGCCGGCGATGCCCAGGTGCCGGAAGAAGTTCAGCATCTTGACGTCGGCGATTACCCCGTACGGACCGTCCAGAAACGCACGGATGGCCGCCGTCGACATCCCACCGATCGCGTAGAGAAAAAGGCCCATGAGGATGTACTTCAGGCCCCGCAACGGAAGATCGAGCCAGCGAGGCAGCCGGAAATTTCGGCCGAAGGTTTCCCTGCCAAACTTCCAGAGGCGCTCCGATACGGTTCCCACCGGACACAGCCATCCGCAGAAAGAATTACGCAGGAGAAACGCCATCGCCACGAACGCAGCCAGCAGAAACATTCCGGCCGGATGTATCGCCGGTATTTCGCCTGTCGCGAAATAGGACTTCCAATTCATCAGCGACGCGATCGGAAGCCACCCTTCGATTCCCGGCGGCCGCACAACCGAAAGGGATTGCCCGCCGGTCTCATGGAAGCGCACGAACATGTAAAACTGGACGCCGATCCCCAGGTTCAGCGCCAGGAAGGACAACTGAACAATACGGCGAATCCGTTGCGACCGGTCAGACGGACGGCGCGTCTGTATTCTCTTCCTGGCCGTATCGGCGCGTGGATGGTGGATCACCTGTGTCAGCCCCATGTCCGGTGAAATCAGTGCACGCCGGTTGCCATCCGAAGCCACTGCAGAGCCACCAGCTTCGCTGGCACCTTGCGCCACGCGGGCAGCCCAGTTACGCTCTGGCGGCGGGTGGACTGTTCGGTGCTACTATTGGGCGTCGTGCCAATGAGGCCAATCCGGTAGACAAGGAACGAATGAACAAGAGAATCGAGAAGCGTCACAAGCGTCAGGTTGCTCGCGCGAAAGCGAAGCGGAAAGAGTCCGAGCCTGATCTGCGAACGCCGGAGCAAGTCCTGGCGGCGCGGGCCGCAAGCCGCCCCACGAGTGGATGGCCCAACGCCGGCGGCTCCAACAACTCGACGGCCGCAGCGCGGAACGAAGCCGGCCCGGTGGCGCGAACTTCGCCGAAAGTCGGTGATTAGGTGGGGGGCTTCTTCGCAGGCCTATTTGTAGCCCACTGCCATCACTGCAGATCTGTCGAGTTCCGAAGCGTAGGCACGCGGAACTCTTTCGAGCGGACGCTGCATTGGCTCCTTCAGCCGTATCGGTGCGATCTCTGCGGCCGCCACTTCTTTCTCCTCCGATGGCTGACGCCGGCTGGAGACGCCGCGTAAGGTCGAAGCCGCACCTCGGCATCTGGTCTACGGGAGGCCAAAGACCAGGATGGTCGCCCCCGCCGCTACGCCAACATATTGCTTCCCGCCGATTGTAAAGCTCATCGGGCCTGCCTTCCATCCCATTCCCGTATCGAAATGCCAAAGCAATTGCCCGGTCCGCGCATCGGCCGCCACAAACGCTCCGCTTCCGTCGCCATAGAAAACCAGACCGCCCGCAGTGGTCATCAGTCCACTTTGCAGAATGCCGCTTTCCACCGGGATCTCCCAGGCGATCTTGCCGGTTCCGATGTCGAGTGCCCGCAGAAACTTTTCGTTCGGTTCCCCGGGCGCTCGTCGCGTACCGCCTCCGTAGAAGGAATTGCCGCGCGTCCACTCTTCCGGAACCTTGGTGTAGATGTTGCAGGATTCCTGCGCCATCAAGTAGAAGAGCCCGGTTCCCGGGTGAAACGCCGTCGACGGCCAATTCGACGCGCCGGCCACGGCCGGGCAACCGAGCGCGCCTTCCGAAACCGGAGCATAGCCGGGATTCAGTTTCGGCCGCCCGTCGCTCCCGATTCCACTCGCCCACGTCAGCCGCTTCACGAACGGCTCGGCCATCAGGAACTCGCCGGTGATGCGATCGAGCACATAGAAAAATCCGTTGCGATTGCCTTGCAATAGCAGCTTCCGCTCGCGCCCTCGAAACGGCGCGTCGACCAGCACGAGCGACTCGGTGGCGTCCCAGTCATGCAAGTCATGCGGGGTGAACTGAAAATGCCACTTCTTCCGGCCCGTATCGGGATCGAGCGCCAGCACCGAATCCGAGTAGAGATTGTCGCCCTTGCGCTCATCGCCGTTGTAGTCGGGACAAGGATTCCCGGTGGCCCAATAGAGGATTCGCGCCCCAGGATCGTAGCTCCCCGTGAGCCAGGTGGCCGCGCAGCCATGCTGGATGGCACTTCCTTCCCATGTTTCCGATCCCGGCTCGCCTGGCGCGGGCACGGTCCAAAACCGCCATGCACGTTCGCCGGACGAGGCGCGGTAGGCATCGAGAAACCCACGAACGCCTTCGTCGCCGCCGGATACGCCGGCGATCACGAGATCGTTCACCACCAGCGGAGCCCCCGTTGAACCGTAGTGGTCGCGCGAATCGGCCATCTCCGCGTCCCAGAGAAGCTGTCCGGTCAAACGGTGCAGAGCGATCAAGTGAGCGTTGTCGGTCTGCATGAACACGCGATCGGCGAGTACCGCCACGCCGCGGTTGATGCCGCCGGCGGCGTCACCTACCAGTCCTTTCGTGCGGGGGCGCGCGTAGTGCCAGATCTCGCGGCCCGTCCGCGCGTCCAGTCCCCAAGCCTCGTTCGCCGCCGTAACGTACATGATTCCGTCCACGACCACCGGCGTCACCTGAAGCGGGCGCTGCGCTGCGCCGGAAGTGGCGAAGGTCCATTTTGGGACCAAACGCTGCACATTCCCCGCATTCACCTGATCGAGCGGACTGTGCCGGTTGCCGCTCAGGTTCCCGTGATAGGTGGGCCATTCACCTGGGCGCGGTTTCGCGATCGCATCGAAGGCAATCCCCCCTTTCATAGGCGCGGCGGCGCGCGCACCCGTACCATCGAGCCGCGTGAGATAAGCCAGCAGATCCCGCATCTCGGGCACGGAAGCCTGCACCTTCGGCATCAGCGACCTCTCGCGGCTCATCCCCACCACGTCGGTTTTCGAGATCGAATGGAACCTGCCATCGAGCCCCTGTACACCGATATCAAATGGCCCCTCGTACTTCGTGACGCCGCGAACCGAACGGCCGTCGCGCAATCGCACTGTAACGGCGCCCATCTTCGGTCCGGCGCCCGGATTCCGCAGCGCCTGCTCGAT
>JBGSME010000150.1:0-3448 GCA_041740335.1 Bryobacteraceae bacterium
CCGGAGCCACTCGCAAACAGCGTCACAATCTGGCCTGGCGCTACCCCGCCACTCGCAAAGCTGGCTGCATTCAACACCGCCGCCGCCGTGAACGATGGACCCGAGCCGTCGGCCGAAGCCGACGGGTCCAGCCGCCACACCACGGCGTCAGAGCTTCCGCCGTTCCTTGTTTGGGCGCTCGCCCCCTGGAGTGCCAGATCCGTCGAGGTCGTCGATCCCACCAGCAGCAAGGGGCCCCCCGCCTCGGCCACGATGGAGCCCACGCTGTCGCTACCGTTCCCGCCGATGAAGCTGGAATACAAGCGCTCCCCGCTGGGGGACACGCGCAACACCATTCCGTCCGATCTCCCAGGCCCAATTCCACCAGGGGTCTTCTGCAAGGCGTCCGCCGAAGTGAACAGATCGGTGGAAAACGTGGTTCCTCCGGCTGTCACCACGCCCGTTGCGTCGGCTGCGAGCGCGAGTATCAAATCCCCGATGCGGCCGCCGTGATAGCTCGCGAACGCGACTTTACCGCTCTCCGCGTCCAACCGGGCCACAAATGCATCGGCAAGACCGCCCGATGCCGGTTGAAAGGCGTCGCTTGTCACCTGCAAACCCTCGTCCGTCTCCCCGGCCACCCAAACCCCCTGGCTCGTTTGAACCCCAGCATACGCTCGTGCACGCGAACCTCCCACCGTCGTCACCCAGGGCACCCGGTTCTGACGCGGATCGATCTTTGCCACGAAGCCAACGCTCGTGGCCGGGGTCCAGGTCAATTCGGGCCGGGCCAGAAAACTGGTCGAAAACGTCGCGCCCACCAGATACACCGTTCCATCGCGATCCAGTGCCAGGTCATACCCCACATCGCTGCTCTGACCGCCCAGATAGGTAAAGTAGCTGACCGTATCGCCGGCGGGACTGAGCCTGAGGTAAAAGGCGTCCTGGTCGCGACCGCTACCGCGCCTCTGCAACGCGCTATTCACGCCGTTGAACCCAGTGGTGCTGCCGCCCAAGTGCAGTGCCCCGGCGGCATCCACTAGCGGTTTCGTGAGGCTGATAAACTCGGGGAACTGCGTACTGCCCAGCAAGTAGGAGTACACCAGACGGCCTTCCGGCGTCAGCTTCATCATGAATACGCCAAAGGGTTCCCCCACTGCTCGCGCTGCCCCCGCTGTGTGAGGGTAATTGAAGCTGTTGGTCTGTCCCACTAGATAGATGTTGCCTGTCGCGTCCACGGCTACTCCGTCGCATCCGTCGAAGCCGTCGCCACCGATATAACTGGAGAACAATAGCGCCCCGGCAGGTGAGAACTTGGCCAGGAACGCATCGAAAAGATTGGTCTCACCGAGATTGGGTGCGGGAGGCGTCCCGGCGGTCCGGGGAAAGTCGCTGGAGGTGGTCTCCCCGCAAACGTACCAGTTGCCCGCCGCGTCCATGGCCGCTCCCCTTGAGGTATCGCCCCGCGTTCCGCCCAGATACGACGCGTAGGTCACACGGGGATCGATCGTCAGCGCGCCCTCCGCCGTCGCCCCTTCCACCTCAAAGCGAACCAGCCTATCCGGCTCCTGCCGGAACCGGCTCGCCAGCGATCTCCCCTCCTGCCACACCACCGGCGCATGATGCCGGAATTCGCCGCCCGCCGTCCCCAGTACCAGATCGCCATCCTGCAATTTCACTTCCTGTGCGTCGCCAAACCGCATGGCGATGCGGGAAGCGTCGCCGCCGGGCTGCACCTCGAAGTCGAACTCCAACTCCGGCTTGAAGTAGAACACCAGATCGATCCCCGGATACACGCCCGCATACCGGATTCGCTCGAATTGCGGTTGCCCATACTGCCACCGCGCCGGATCGTTGCCGAAGAGGTAGTTCACCGTCGCCGCGGTCTTGCTCTCCGCGGTGGGCGTCACGCGCGCCGCGCCATGCAGGGTCATCGTCACTCCACTGCCACGGTGTTCAAAGCGAATCTGCCCGGTGCCAAACCACGTGCGGAACTCGCTGCCGCGCGCCACATAGGCGTATCCGCCAGCCTCTGGAGCGTGCTCGAAAACGCCTCCGGCCGCCTGCAGGGAGAAGGAAATCGTGAGTGCCAATGCGGTGCGTGTCATAACAGATCTCATACAAGAGATTGCGGCATCAGCGAAAGTTTTCCCTCACGAGTGGGAAAGTTTTCTCGCTTCTGGCACCGGAACCAGCCGCCTCGCACCGCCCGGCTAGTTTGGTCAAGCCACTTCGGATTAGGTGAGATGTTCCGTCTTCCATGGCGGCTTTGATCTGGCCGGCGAGATAAAAAGCTGATTCGGAGCGACACTCCCGAGCGGCGTGGCAACCATGAACTTGTTCCTTGGGGCGATTGCAAGATCGAAAGATCAGGCAGCGTTTTTCTAAATGCGTCGCGGGAGAGCGTTTCCGGGTACACGTCGTCGATTCGCAACAGAACCCCCAAACCAGATATGTCGAACTTGTCGGCTTGAACCGCAAATTGGAGACCATCCTGTTCTCTCGTTGCCGGCGCGGTAAGGACTGTCGCCCCTGCGACGATTCCAGCGTTGGGACCACTCTTGCAGAGGAATACGGTGTCCCCAGGATTGATCGACTGCTTGTGTTGTTTGACTAACCACGGGATTTCCTCCAGGTTCGCCAAGGCCGCATCGATGTCGTAGAGCTTCGGGTTCGCTTGAAAGATCCAGTTCCATGGTGGCCGATGCTCGGATTGTCCCGACCGACAAAATGGCCATTCCCGACGTCGATCCGGTGCAGCCGGTGCAGGACCTCTACGCCACCGCCGTCGCGGACCGTCCCGATCTCGCGCAAACGCGCATCAACATCGAAAATACCAAGATCGGCCTCAGGGAAACCGAAGCCAGTTGCTGCCTTCCCTGGACGTCCAGGCCAGCTTTCAGAACAACGCTCTTTCCGGCGCCGTGAACGATTTGCTGCTCCGCGGCCAACCGATCACCCGGCGGGTGGATTCCTTCTTCGTCGGCGGCTACGGCACGGCACTCGGCCAACTCGCAAGGCGTAACTTCCCGGACTATTCGGTGGGCTTCCAACTGAACATCCCGCTGCGGAACCGTTCCGCGCAGGCCGACATGATTATCGATTCGATCAGCCTGCGGCAACAGGAGCTTCAGGAACAGCGATCGCTCAATCAACTCCGTGTCGACATTCAGAACTCAGTGGTCGCGCTGCAACAGACCCGGGCGCGGCATCAATCCGCGTTGAAGCAGCGCGTGCTGCAGGAACAGACGCTCGCCGCCGAGCAGAAGAAGTACGAACTTGGCGCTTCCACGGTTTACCTGATCATTCAATACCAGCGCGACCTTGCGCAGGCGGAGTCGAACCTCGTTTCGGCGATGAGCTCGTATCAGAAGGCAAAGGTGGATCTGGACCGCGTGACCGGGCAGACGCTGAAGACCTACAGCATCGACGTGGTGGAGGCGATGTCCGGCAGGGTCAGCCGTCCGCC
>JBGSME010000151.1:0-2673 GCA_041740335.1 Bryobacteraceae bacterium
GATGGTCGGATTGACTTCCACCGCAGTAATTTCGCTTGCACCAAAGAAGAGACCATCCAAGACCTCACTCCCGCCACCGCTACCGATAATCAGGATCTTGGGTTTCCTCTTGCCAACGTAAGCGATGCCGGAGAGGTATTCTGTTTCGTCGGTATGCTTCCGGAGGTACTGGTTGACACCGCCGCTAAGATCCTGGATTCCGGTCGCTGCTGTTCCCCCATCGATAACGAAGCGCCGTACCGTGCCACCGCCAAGTGCGGGCGGGCGCAATTGAAATACTTCAACGCGTGACGTCGTGTTCCAGTGGGTCTCAAGCGGCGAGATAGCGGGTCGACGCTTCAACGGAGTGATGGTAATCGGCAGGAGTGTATCGCCAAAGGGCGAAACGGCAGCCGAACCACACGCAAGGAGGAGGAGCGATGCGGCTACGCGACGGTAAGAAGCATGCGCGAACGCCGCCGCCGCGCAGAGGCCCAGAGCTACAGCAACTAATACTGTGCCCGAGCCGCCTACTGAAGGCAAAATGAACAAAAGCAGTACACATCCCAAACCTGCCCCTGTCAGGTCGAAAGCGTAAAGTTGCGCAGCCTGTTCGCTTGCGCGAGTGAACAATAGCGCGAGTCCGAGTCCCGCGGCAACGAAGGGTAAGGAGAGAACCGCATAGTAAAGTGGCCCGAGTATGAACTGGCGCCAATCCGACAAAGCGATAAACGGATCAAATGGTATCCGCTGCATGAGCCAAAAGGACGCAAGCGTAAGAAACGCGAAGGCTGCCGCGAGAATGGTAAGGGCACGGTCGAGCGGCACACGGTCGCGCAACCACGGTGAAACCGAAAGGAGGGTTCCGGCGATCCCAAAGCCCAAGAGTGCCGTAGAGATGACTAGAAAGCCAAAGTGATACCAGAGCGCGACCGACAAAATCCGCGTTAGAGCCAGTTCGAGCAACAATGTCGCGCAAGCCCAAAGGAAAATGCCCAAGAAGTATCGGGGAGGGAGCGTTGATCGGCTCATAGTTTTCTGACCCGCGCTTCATCGATTGTCATCGTCACCTTGCCACCACTCCCTCAATCCAATACTCGAGATCTGAATCGCGCGCAAGAACGCTGGCCTTCACTTCGCTGCCTTTGGTCAATTTGGCAAAGTCCTCCATGTTGGGTACAGGGAACTCCATCGTCATGGGTTCCATCCAGACCTTTCCGGCGGTGTTGACGATCGCGCCGTGCTTGATGGTCACGATCCGGGACGACTCATCCCGACGCACCACCACGCCTTGCAATTGATACCTCTGCACAGAACCATCGTCGACGCCCCGCTCCAGTGTTGCGTTCCGACGGCAAGCCGTCAAAACGCAACAGAACGATAGAACGACGTGTCGTCGTGTCATCCTACTTCGTGATCTCCTCGTAGCGCTGCGAAAGGAAGTCCCAGTTGATGACCTTCATGACCGCCGCGAGATAGTCGGGGCGCCGGTTCTGGTACTTCAGGTAGTAGGCGTGTTCCCAGACATCAATGCCGAATAGCGGCGTCTTCCCGCTCATCCAAGGGCTGTCCTGATTCGGAGAAGTTTCCACAGTCAGAGCCTCTTTGCCCTGCGGTACAACCCACAGCCAGCCGGAGCCGAACACGGTAAGGCCGGTGGTCCGCAACTTCTCCTCCAACGCCGACTGGCTGCCGAAGGACTTATCGATCGCTGCCATCAATCGCTTCTTCGGCCCGGCACCCGGCTTGCCGAGAGTCTGCCAGAACAATGAGTGATTGAGGTGCCCGCCGCCATTGTTGCGTGCCGCCGTGCGAATTGCGTCCGGCACACTGGCAAGGTCACCGATCAGCTTTTCAACCGGCTTCGCGCCTAGCTCCGGCCTGGTCGCGAGTGCTTTATTCAGGTTGTCGACATAAGCCTGATGATGCTTGTCGTGGTGGATCTCCATCGTCTTCGCGTCGATGAACGGCTCTAAAGCGTCCAACGCGTAAGGGAGCTTCGGCAAGGTGACTGCGGCAGCCGGCGTCTGGGCAAACGCGGGCAGCAGTGTCGCGGTTGACGCGGCGATGCGCATCATGGTTCTTCTGGTCAAACTCATTTTGTTCTCCTAATCATCGGTTCAAGAATGTAATCGGATCCACGTTTCCGGACACCAGCCGTCAGCTTCATGCCAGGGCGTAAACTCGAAAGGAACTGCTTGTCGGGTACAAGAAACTCCATGGCGTGTGGAGGCGGCATGGCGTTCATTAAACCCGGCACCTCATGGTGAAACAGTGAGACCGCGCCGTCCTCGGGAAAGACTTTGACGACTTCTCCGCGCAGGATGTATTTGGGGGGCGCGGAGGTGCTCGTTTGTACGGACCTCGCCGCTGGCCGCCAGGGGTCGCTCAGCGCCACATTGGCAACCAGACTGCGATCCGTCAGACTTCGGAGAAATGCGAGCAGGTCTGCCTTCTCACCGGCATTCAACTCGAAGGCCTTCACGAACTCGCTTTTGTTGGGATTGTCGAAGCCCGTGCCGGCGTTGGGGCCGACCTTAATCGTTCGTCCGCCGAGACGATAGTGGTCGATTGCATCTTCCAAAGTGGCGATGGAGCCATCATGCATGTAGGGAGCAGTGAGCGCGATGTTCCGCAGCGTAGGAGCCTTGAATTTGCCAATGTCTTCCTCCAGTTGCGTGAACTCATAGAGGC
>JBGSME010000152.1:0-6381 GCA_041740335.1 Bryobacteraceae bacterium
GTGCCCACGTCGGCATCGCTATGGGCACCGGAACCGACGTCGCCATCGAAAGCGCCGGCATTACGCTCGTCAAAGGCGACCTCCGCGCCCTCCTCCGCGCCCGCCGCCTCAGCCATGCCGTCATGCGCAACATAAAACAAAACTTGTTCTTTGCGTTTTTCTACAATCTGCTCGGTGTCCCCGTCGCCGCCGGTGTCCTCTACCCCTTCTTCGGGATCCTGCTCAGCCCCATGATCGCCGCCGCTGCCATGACCTTCAGTTCGGTCTCGGTCATCGCCAACGCCCTCCGCCTGCGCAAGCTCGAGCTCTGAGCCCTATGCCCGGTGACGCGTCCCCCACCCTCGTCTTCACCGGTCCCCCGTTCGACCTCCGCCTCCCCGCCATCTGCGCCCGCTGCGCTGCGCCCGCCCAAGCCAATCTCACCTGGCGCAAAGTCTTTGAGATTACTGACTCCGAGGACACCTCATCCTACGTCATCGTCACCGCACGCGCCCCCTTCTGCCCCGCCTGCATCGCTCAGCATGAGCGCGAAGTAAAACGCATCACGCCATTCGGCCGGATCTTGCTTTGCTTCCGTTCGGAACTGATCCTTCCCGCTCTGTTCTCCGGCGGGTTCACGCTTTTTCTCGCGCCCAAGCTGCTTCCGAATCTGCTCGATCCGTGGCCGCACAACGCTCTCGCCGCCGCGATCCTTGGCTTCTTCGCGCTCATCTCCATCGGTTCGTTCCGGGCCGCCTGGGACCAAACCGATCGTCGCGCTGTCCCGCCTCTCACCTCTGTCACCGCAGCATTCGGCTTTAGCCGCGACATTTCGGCTTCGTTCGAGGGGGTCCGCCATCGCTACACCCTCGCCAACCAGATCTTCGCCGATGCCCTCCTCGCCGCCAATCAAGATCGTACCTGGCATCGGTCCAGCCCCCAAGCCAGATTGGCCCAGCGCAAGCGAACCGTCCTTTACGTTGTCCTGGGCTCCGTCGTCGCCATCGCTCTCCTCTGGGATTGGATGGAACCGTTCGTCTCAGCCTGGATTCACTAGGCGGATTTCGATATACTAGATCACTTTCGGATGCAACAGCCATCAAGGCGAAGACTCCTCAAACAGGCCGCCGCCGCGAGTCTCGTAACCGCGGCCAATCCCATTCACGCGGCAACGTCGGCCACCTGCGACGTCTGCATCTACGGCGCTACGCCCGGCGGTATCGCCGCCGCCGTCGCTGCCGGACGCCTCGGCCGCTCCGTCATCCTATGCGAATATGAGGACCACATCGGTGGCATCGTCTCCAACGGACTCACCAACGCCGACATCGGCAAGCGCCAGGCAGTCGGCGGACTTTTCTACGAGTTCACGCGCCGCGTGGTTGAGCACTACCGGAAACTCGACCAGGGCAATCCCGATCAGCCCAACGTCAAACTCTGCCGCGACGGCTATTGGTATGAGCCAAATGCCGCCGAGAACATTTTTCACGATCTGATCGCGTCCGCCGGCGGGCGCGTCCGGCTCCTGTTGCGTCACGAACTGAAGAAAGCGGAAACACCCCAGCATCGGTTGTCGCGCATCACGCTCCTGGACCTCCAAGCCAGAAAAGAGATCGATGTCCGGGCGCAGGTGTTCATTGACGCCACCTACGAAGGCGATCTAGCCGCCATGGCGGGTGCCCCTTTTCGCACGGGACGTGAAGGCCGTGAGGAATACCGTGAGCCTCATGCCGGCCGGATCTACATGAAGTTTCGTGGCACGGAACTGCTCCCAGGTTCCACCGGCGAACCCGACGAAGCCGTCCAAGGCTACTGCTTCCGCTTTCATGTGACCAACGTTCCAGACAAACGGGTCCCCATCGCTCAACCCACCGCCTACGATCGCACCGCCTATCACGCTGTGCTCGAGGACATTCGAGCGGGCCGAGTCAAGCGTTTTCGCGACGTTATCCAGGTCTATCCGATGCCCAACGGCCGGTTCGAACTGAATAGCGATCATGTTCATCCCGATACCGGCGTGCCCAGCGAGTCGCTAGACCTCACCGAGGACAACTGGAGTTGGCCCACCGCCACTCCCACCCAGCGCAGAGCCCTTTATCAGCGCATCCTCACGCACAATGTCGGCCTGATCTGGCTGCTTCAGAATGACCCGGAAGTGCCCGCGCAGATCCGCGACGATGCTCGCCAATGGGGCTGGCATCGCGACGAGTGGCCAACCAACAACCACATCCCGCGCAAGGTCTACGTTCGCCAGGGACGCCGTATCGTTGGCGACGCCATCCTCACCGAGCACGATGCCCGTCTCGATCCGCAAATGCAACGGACGCCCGTGCGCCCCGATTCGATTGGCGTGATCGAATGGGCCTTCGATCCCCACGGCCATCACAAGTACGACCCCTCGCATAGGGGTTCGCGAAGGCTATTTCTTGGTCCTCCATGAACCGTTCCAGGTTCCCTACGGTGTGCTGGTTCCCAAAAACATCGACGGACTGCTGGTTCCCGTCGCCTGCTCCTGCAGTCATGTCGCCTACAACGCGCTCCGCATGGAGCCGGTCTTCATGGCATTGGGCGAAGCCTCGGGCATCGCGGCGCATCTCGCCCTTACCCGCCGCATACCCGTCCGAAAGGTCCCCGTTCCGGTGCTCCAGAAAATCCTCACCGAGCGCCGCGGCGTGATCACATTCTACGAGGATCTGAACTTCGACGATCCCGCTTTCGCCGCGTTTCAATGGTTAGGCGCGCGAGGCTTGAACAAAGGCTACGCCGCTTCGCCCGACGCCAGACTCTCGCGATCTGCCGCCTGGGAGTCCCTCTCGCGGATCCTGAGCATCGAAGGAAAGCCTTGGCGCCCACCCATCGATAACCCGGATGCGCCACTACTACGCAACGCGCTGGCCGCTGAGTTGCAAAAGGCCGGATATTCCGTCTCCGGCGATGCTGCCCAGCCTGTCGGGCCGGTCGAACGGCTGACTCTGAGGCAATTCGCTTCCATCGTGTACCGCGCCGTTTCCCCGGAATCAGCCGGTAACTGATACCCTAATCCGGTGCCGCTCTGGACCCAGAACTACGACCCCTTCGGCAACGCGTGGCTTTCCACCACCGCCGCCGCCCTCCCCGTCTTCACCCTCCTGTATCTCCTCGCCGTCCGCAAGATCACCGCCTGGAAAGCCGCCGTCGCGTCGTTCTTCCTCGCCGCCGCCCTCGCCTGGCTCCTGTTCGGAATGCCGGCCCCCATGGTCGCTGGTGCCGTAGCCCACGGCTTCGTCTACGCCATCGTCCGCATCATCTGGACTCTCCTCGCCGCTGTCTTCGTCTACGAAATCACCGTCGAATCGGGCCACTTCGAAACCATTAAAGCCTCCATCGGTAACATCACCGGCGACAGCCGGCTTCAAGTCCTTCTCATTGCTTACGCGTTCGGTGCGGTCCTCGAAGGCGCCGGCGGCGGAGGCGCTCCCGTCGCCATCTGTGGCGCAATGATGGTCGGTCTCGGCTTCAAACCATTCGAAGCCGCCGTTCTGTGCCTCATCGCCAACACCGCCCCGGTGGCCTTCGGCGGCATGGGCAATCCCATTCGTACCCTCGTCGCCGTCACCGGTCTCCCGGAAATGCAGCTCAGCGCCACCGTCGGACGCATCCTCCCCTGGACCGCCATCCTTCTCCCCTTCTGGCTCATCCGTGTCCAAACCAACTGGAAGCGCACCTTCGAAGTCTGGCCCGGGCTTATCGCCTGCGGTGGCTTCTTCGCGGCCATCCAATTTCTCTGGTCCAACTACATCGACGCCGCCTTGGTCGACATCATGGGCGGTATGCTCACTCTCCTCTGGCTCGCGATCTTCTTCCGATGGTGGCGTCCCGGATCCGCCCCCGCCATCGGAACACGCAAGGTAATCGTCGCCTGGTCGCCGTTCATCATCCTTGCCGCGTTGGTCATCCTGTGGGGCTTGCCGTCCATCAAAACATTCGTCGATGCTCCCTCGTGGCGAACTCCCGTGCCTGGCCTCCACAACCTCGTTCAGCGCATCGCGCCTGTCGTCGCCCAGCCCCACACCGAGCCCGCCGTCTTCGACATCGCCTGGCTCTCCGCCGTCGGCACTCCCACCTTCTTCGCCGGCCTTCTCGCCGGACCTCTGCTCGGCCTCTCTCTCTCCCGGACCCTCGCCGTCTTCTGGCGCACCTGCATCCGCATGCGCTACAGCTTCCTCGCCATTCTCGCTATGCTTGGCCTCGGCTACATCACACGCTACTCTGGAATGGATGCCGTCATGGGGCTCGCCCTCAGTCACACCGGCTGGATGTTTCCGTTCTTCGGCACCCTCATCGGATGGCTCGGTGTTGCCCTCACCGGAACCGACGCCGGATCCAACGCCCTGTTCGGAAGCCTGCAAGTCATCACCGCCAACAAAGTCGGCGTGAACCCCGTTCTAATGGCGGCCGCGAACTCCGCCGGTGGTGTCATGGGCAAGATGATCGACGCGCAATCCATCATCGTCGCCTGCGTCGCCACCGGAATCGAGGGTCAGGAAGGCGACCTCTTCCGCGCCGTCCTCAAACACTCAATTGCACTGGCCGTCATCGTCGGATTCATAGTGATGCTATACGCCTACGTGGTTCCAGGAATCGTGCCCGGCGCTCATTGACTCCATGTCAGTTCGTCGCCTCCATTCAAAAGCATCTCCAGTACCCTCCGTGACCGCCGGTCAAAACGCACCGCAACCGGCTTCCCACGATACATCCTCCGCAAGGCGAGCTTTTCGATCAACCCGCCGCCGCGCGCCACGGAGCCAACTCGAGATCCCAAAGCCACCCAAACTCGCGCACCATTGACTACGATCGGAATCTCCGGTGACACGGCCACTCCCTTTCCCACAGTGATCGGCGTGCGAGCGCCCTCCCGGTCCAGATCTTCAATCGAAGCTGCAGCCAACAGCGCGATCGGCCGGTCGTCTCTCGACACCCTCCGCTGGAACAGCAAACGCACCCGCGGCAACTGCACCGGCACCTCGATCCGGCTCGCCTCCGGCATCGTGAGTGGACGCCGCTCCCCACCGGCCACGACTTCCCCTGACTCGAAACGCCATGGCGACACCGCGAAGTACGATGTTTCGTGGCCGCTGATATTGCTGCGGACGAGGATCGTACCCGGTGCATCGGGTATCGTCGCATCCGTGCTCGCCGGCAATCCGTCCGGCAGGATCGGCGCCACCACCTTCACCCGCATCCCAGGCAGTAGATCCACCTGCGCATCACGATCATACGGCCCATAGATCCGGCTATGCTCGTTGCGCGCTGCCCCACCCCGGCCCGGCGGAATCAGCAGGCCGTCTTGCGACAGCCGCCACACGCGAGGAGCGCACGACATCAGGAGGATCGCCGCCAACAGAGTCGTGACACGCCACATAATGCTAAAATTTTAGCACTCAGCCAGTGGCTCCACCTTCCGAACGAGCACGAACAAAGCCCCGGCCGCCAGCGCCGGCAAAATTCCCGCCGCAATGAACACCGGGAAGAACGAAAACGCATCCACAACCCGCCCCGTGGCCAGCGTGAAAAACATGTTGAACATGCCCTCGCACAGCCCCGTAAGCCCCGTTACCCCGGCCAGGATCCGCGGCGGAAAAATGTCCGTCAGCGTTCCGATGTGATTCGCCGCCTGTGACGCTAGCCCGAACGTCGCCACGCAAATCAATCCGATCGCCGCTCCTCGCTCGCTCACCAACGGCACCAGCATGCTGCACGCGCAAAGCAGCGCTCCGAGTGTCCAAACCGTTTTCCGTGTCCGGTCCGCGCTCCACCCGCGCCGCATGAGCAATCCCGCAAACGACCCGCCGGCAATGTTGCCCAGTCCCGCGGATAGAAACGGCAGCCCCGCCAGCAGCCCGATCATCTCCATTGAAAATCCACGCTCGCGCTTCAGATACTCCGGCAGCCAGTACCAATAGAAGTGCACCACTGGACCGGCGAGCGCCCGCATCAGCATCACCCCCCACACCTGTCTGTATTGCAGCAGGGGCCAGAATGCCGTCCGTGTCCTTGCCGCTGCCCCATTCGTTCCGCTGTCCCGATACATCGCCATCCACGGCACAATCCACAACAGCCCCAGCAAACTCGGAAACAGAAACGTCATGCGCCATCCGTAGTGTCCGGAAATCCACACCAGAATTGCCGGCGCCACGAACGCACCAATTACCGTTCCGCTGTTGAACAACCCGCCCGCAAACGCCCGTTCGTGCGGTGGGAAGCGCTGTGAGATCACCTTCACCCCTGCCGAGTAATTGCCGCACTCGCCCACTCCGAGAAGAAATCGAAACAACCCGAACTCCCACGCCGACCGCGCGACCGCATGCAGCGCGTTCGCCGCCGACCATACGATCATGATCGCCGGCAGCCCGAACCGCGGCCCTC
>JBGSME010000153.1:0-5592 GCA_041740335.1 Bryobacteraceae bacterium
CGCCTCGAACTTCCCGCACAGCCTCCGCCCCGTATTACCTCCCAACCCGCCCATTTTGTAGTGAAGACCTAGCAGGTACGCTTGCTGATTCTGCTGGACTTAACCCTCACCAAACCCTCCAACTGCGAAAGTCAGGTTAGCGGAATAGTGCTCGCTATCTGTCCGCGTCAGGCAGGGAAGTTTGATGTAGTCGAGCCGTTTCGGCAGGCGGAGCGAGTGGATGACCGGAGAGCCGGTTACCAAAAGGATGGAGATGTCGTCCCGCTGTTCAATCAGATGCTGGCTAATGGCCAGCATGCGCCTGATATTGCCGAGGCCGAACGTGTCGTGTGAATAAACCATTAACCGTTTCATTGGTGTTTTTCCTGTTGCGGCGTCGCCTTTGGTTGCCGTCTGAGGGGTGAGACAGTATTCCGCCGCGCAGTGGAACACAAAACCGTGTCGGGAATGTTAACTCTGGGTTACGCGGCTGCAGCGCGTTGCAACTGCGCGGTTCGATCCTCAGCTCGCGGCTCTGGTAAGATCCAACTGATGCGGAAACTAAACCGTCGCGAACTGACCCGAGCTGCGTTCGCGGCCATGGCGGCCCCTTCGGCCCTACAAGCTCAGGCGTCTGCGATCACTCACGGACCCATCCTTGGCCACGTCACCCCTACGGAGATTCACATCTGGGGACGAACCGCCCGCCCGGGCGAATTCCGCATCCGTTACGGCGTCGATGCTGCCAACCTCGACGCGGTGTCGGACCCGTTCCGCACTTCGTTCGATCACGACAATTCCGCCTGGGGCAAACTCACCGGACTCAAGCCGGGCACAAAGTATTACTTCCGCCTTGTGGCCGGTCGTTCCGCCGAAGGCTCGCCTGATCACGCCGGTAGCTTCCACACCGTTCCGGATTCCGCCGAGTACCGCGGCCAACTGAATCCGAAGGGTCTCTTCAACTTCCGTTTCCAGTTCGGCTCTTGCGCCAATCAGAAGCCGGGCAACGGCATGGGGCCAACGCTGCCCGCCTATCAGACCATGCGCCGCCAACTCAAGGACAAAGTGCTATTCGCCGTCATGAACGGCGATTGGCTCTATGAGGATAAGCGTGACTTTCCCGTCGAGGCATGGTGCAAGCAGACCGGCTGCCCACCCGAGTCCATCCCCGAGATCCTCCGAATCGCGCCATCCATGACCGGCGTTTGGGAAAACTATAAGTTCTTCCTCGAGCGCGGGGTGAACATGGCCGCATGGCACAAAGAGGTTCCCGGCTACTTCACGCCCGACGATCACGAGATCCTGAATGACGTGTACGGTACCGCCACTGCCGGCAATCACAATCGCCGGGCAGCGTTTCGCGATATATCGCTGCGGGCTTGGTATGACTACATCGCCGGTAGCAATCCCGTCGCCACGTCAACGGCTGCCCATTTCGGCCGTGCATCGTTTCAGGCGGGAAGCGATGTTTTTACCGACAACTCCACGGACTTTACGAAGCTCAAGCTCTCTGAACTTTCGAATTTGCATGTGCACTATGGCGGTCAACTGGCGGGCGTTGACGCCAGCAAGCTGGACGATTCCGGCGGCGATCCCAACATGGGCGTCTACGATGTCGTCGAAGTGCTCGGCCCGAACCGGCTCAAGGTCGCACCAGCCGCACGCGCCACTTCGGAAAGCCCCTATTCCATCGGACGCCACTCCTATGGCAAGTTCCGCGTGGGTAACGTCGAGGTCTACCTGCTTGACGCGCGCAGCTTGCGCGACGTATTCGATACCAAGGATCCGATGAGCCGCGGTCTCTCGATGATCGGCCGTTCCCAGCGCGAGTGGCTGATGCGCAGCATGAAGGAGAGTGACGCGGACTTCTTCTTCCTCGCCTCTACCGTCAATCTGATGATTCCGCACGTCGGTAGTCCCGGCTCCTCCGGCCCCATCGAAGGCAAGGACGACGCCTGGACCGCGTTCGTCGAGGAGCGTGATATGCTCATCGACTTCTGGGACTCGCTGAACAAGCCGGTCATCGTCATGACCGGCGATCTGCACAATAGCTTTGCCGTCAAGGTGACGGACAAAGTATGGGAGTTTTGTTCCGGACCTCACAACTCGGCAAACCATCCGGCGCGCAGCGAAGGCGATCGCCCGCCGAATGGTCCGTTCGATTCGCGTGGGCGTGCTTGCGATATTCGGTGGTCCACCTATTTCCGCAACGATGTGCCTGCCAAGCTGAGGCGAAAGCCCGTCTATGCGGTCGCGCAGATCAACAACGTGTTCGAAAACCCCGATGCGTCCGGTGGTAAGCGCTGGGTGGCGTTCGACAAACCGCATCTTGTTATCCAGTATTACGACGGCGTTTCGGGCGATCTGCTTTACGCCGAATCGATCCACGCCTGATCTCGCTGCGAGACTTTTCCCGCTTTGCCGCCACTCCATCACAGAGTCTGTGACGCAGTGGCGGCCAAACCCAGTTTCGATTTCGACGGTGCGCTCAAGGAACTTTGGGAACGAGACCGCCCGTCTCTTCTCCATGCCCTCACCGGCGGCGTACCGATCCGCGAAACGCTGAACGTGGAACTGCCGCGAGTCCAGGCGCGTCGCGCCGATATCGTCTATCTGCTCGACGACGGATCCATCCTCCACATCGAATTCCAAAGCACCAACGATCGCGACATCGCCTACCGCCAAGGCATCTACTGCCTCCTGCTGGCCCAGCGGCATCGCAAACCCGTGCGTCAAGTAGTGCTGTACGTCGGGCGCGGCAAAATGACCATGCCGGACTCGATCGAAACAGGGCAAACCACGGTCCACTACCAGATCCTGGATATACGGTCCATCGCGGCTGAACAACTCGTCGCAACGGGCCATCCCGCGGATCTGGCATTGTCGATCCTGGGCGGTGGCGGCCACCGGATACTAACGCGAATCATTGCCGCCGCCACGCGGCTGGACGGGCCCGCTCGGAATCGAGTGCTGGCGCAACTGCTGGTGCTTTCCGGGCTGCGCGGACTGTCGACGAAGGTAGAATGGGAGATGAAGCATATGGGCGTCGTCATTGATGCAAGAAAGAACCCGGTCCTGATGCGATACTTCCAGGAAGTGGCTGAGGAGATCAAGGCCGAAGCATTCGCCGAGGGCCGCGAGCTTGGTGTCGAGCTTGGTGTCGAGCGGGGGAGGGAGCAGGGCAGGGAGCAGGGTCGGGAAGGAGGCACCTTGGCCGGCAAAGCACAACTGCTTGAAGGGCTCCTCACCGAGCGATTTGGCTCGCTGCCGAAATGGGCCACCGAACGCCTTCACCGCGCCACTGCCGACCAACTCGACCGCTGGGGCCGCAAGTTCGTCACTGCCGCGACACTCGAAAACGTCATCGGCCGCCGCTGATACATCCAGCCCGCTCACCTCGCTGGCGTGTTCCAGGAAACGCACACCATCGGGCAACTACTCTTTCACGACCTTGTTCAACCGCTTCAGCCGGGACCGGAGTTCGTCACTCGCGTCCTGAATCTGGTTTGTATCGTAGATGACGCGCGGCGTCATGAAGATGATCAGTTCCGTGCGATCTTTCGAGTAGGATCGGCTTCCAAACGCCGCGCCCACGACTGGGAGGCGATGGAGCAACGGGATGCCTCCGCTCGACATCGTGTCGCTCTCGTTGATGATGCCGCCGATGGCGATGGTGTCGCCATCCTGCATCGTGATCTGAGTGTTGATTGTGCGCTTGGAAAACGACGGAGATTGGATGCCACCGGCCGGCGGAGGCTGGGGTGCGCTCACTTCCTGGTTAATCACCAGCGTCACGACACCGCTCGGATTCACCCGGGCGACGATATTCAGCGTGACGCCAGAGTTGCGGCTGTTAATGGTATTGGCGAATAGGGAATTGCCGCCGCTTTGAATCGGCGTCACGCTCGAGGAAGCGAGCGTGGGTACTTCGGTGCCGACGTTGATCGACGCCGCGATACTGTCGGTCGCGATCACGCTGGGGGCGGAGACCACTTTGGCGCGAGTTGAGTTTTCCTGGAGACTGAGAAACGCGAGCAACTCCCGGCTTTGGCCAACCAACGCGCCGGCCGACAGACGGAGTGCGCCCTCGGCCAATTGCCCCACGAAGTCCCGGCCGGTTCCGCCGGCTGCGGTGCCCGTGCCCCGTTTCTGAAGGAACGCAGCCACTCCAGAGGCGAAGGCGCCAGTCAAGGACACTTCATAGATGCGCGCGTCGATGAGGACCTGCCGCGGAGGAATGTCGATGTCGTGCAGCAGTTTGGTGATCTGCTGGTACTCTTGCGAGGTGGCCTGGATGAGCAGCGTGTTGTCGATGGGGTTCGGGACGATGCGCGGAATCCGCATCCCGTAGCCTCCCATACCTCCCGCGCCCATGTAAGTGCCGGTTTGATCGGCGCCGGCTGCGCCTGCTGCGGCACCGGTAGCCCCACCGGGGACTGCGGATCTCGCCACGCCTCCCGGGGGATACTGGGGCGAGTACCCTTGCTGCGCGCCAGGATAGTAGCCTGCTTGCCCTGCGCCGGGAAACCCGTTGTAGCCGGGAAAGCCGCCGATGCCTCCGCCAAACCCGCCGCCGCCGTAGCCGCCCATACCCATTCCGCCGCCATAACCTCCTCCAAAACCGCCGCCCATCCCCATTCCGCCGTAGCCGCCCATTCCCATACCCATACCCATGCCACCCATGCCCATTCCCATGTCATACCCGCCGCCAAACCCACCGAATAAGGTCATGATGACACCGGCGAGCACCTGCGCCTGGCTGTACTTTACGCGATAGACATAGACGTCAACCGAGCCTGCTGTAACCTGAATTTCCTGATCCAGCTTCTTGATCCACTCTTCCACTTGCTCGAATGCGCCCGGGTTCGGGGCCACCGCGATGATGGTGTTGATTCTGTCAACCGGCATGAACCGGACGAGCGTCTTGTCGGTAAGCGACATACCTTTTAAAATGTCTTCCAGTTCCTTGGCGATGGCCGAAGGCGCGCCGTGCTTGACCTCGAATAGCCGGACCCGTTGATCGGCGAGTGCGTTGCTGTCGAACATCTGGATGATGTCGAGCACGCGGCCAACGTTGCGATGACTGTCCAGCAGAAAGATCAGGTTGGCGGGCGCGTAGATAAACATCTTTGCGCCTTCTCCGATGAACGGTTCTATCAGCTTGCCCACTTCGCTGACGTTTGCGTACTTAACAAAGATCAAGCTCAGCGCTATCTGATCGTCGTTCGGCATCGTGGCGGAATCGCTGGTAGTGGTGGGGCGCACAGGGAGCCTCGAAATTTCCCCGAGCGGCGAAATGCGATAAAACTCCCCCACCTGGACCATCGCATAGCCGTTGAGGCGGAGCACAATATCCAACAGCGCCCGGGCGTCGATGTCCTTGGTCTCGCCGTAGGTGTTCAGCGTCACGCTGCCGGTGATCTTCTTGTCGGCGATGTAGTTGATCTTCAGCGTGCGGCAAAGCACGTCCACCACTTCCGACAGCGACGCGTTATTGAGGTTAAGCACGCCCGTGGATACTTTGGGCGGCGGCGCTGCGGTCTGAGTTGGTGCGGGTGCCGGTGCAGGCGTTGCTGTAGCTTCTGGCGCTGCCGCTGTGGCAGCCTGAGGCGC
>JBGSME010000154.1:0-5386 GCA_041740335.1 Bryobacteraceae bacterium
CGCCGCCGATAAACCGGCAGTGGTGCATGGTGTGGGGCGCGAACCCATGGATCGCAGAGTTCCCGTGGGCGCACTCCGGCTATAACTACAGTTTCAAGCATGGCGAGAGCGGCAAGCTGGTGCTGGAGTTCTGGATCACGCCTTTTGACTATGCGCCGAGCGACGGACCGGCGCGGGCGGTGGTCTCAAAGCTTGTGGAGAACCAATTGATCGGACTTTCGTGGGCCGTGCTCGATTTCGATCGGGGAGCCAAGAAGGCGAGGGGCAATTGCACGCTATCGTCGAACCCGGTTAGCGTCAAAGACGGATCCGCGCTGTGCGCGGCGCGGTTGATGCCGCTCGAGGAGCGCTTCCTGGCGGACATCGAAGCTAAGTTCTCATTTCAATTAGTAGACCCGGCGCGGCGGCTGGTGTATTTCAAAGATGAATCGATTGGTGAGGTTACTAAGTGGACGTGGCATTTCGGCGACGGGACGACGTCCCACGAGCGCAACCCGGTTCATCAATACGACAAGCCGTCGATCCGGACGAATGTACTACTTGAGGTAGAGGGACCAAAGGGTGTGTCGCGTTATTCCCGGCATTGGGAAGTTAGCGTGCCCTAAGGCGGATTGCGGCGATGGCGGACATGGGAAGGCTCAGCGGCCGGAGCCGGTCCAGGTAATCCACAGCGGGCTTGACCAAGCGACCTGTCCGTCGGCTTGTACGACGCGGACGTAGTAGTAACTCTCGCCTTTCGAGGGGCTGGAATCCTGCCAGTTGACATTCACGGAACTGCTGCCCGGCCGCGCCTGGTGAACGTAGCGGTTGTCCTTTACGATCGTAAGGTTGGTTACGGGCGCAGTGCCTTCCACGTGAATGGAAAGACGAGGCACGCTGGCGCTTTCGAAGATATCGCCCTGGATACGATCTCCGGAGCGCACGTCGAGGAGGATGTTATCGGTTGCGGCGTAGGCATGACGCGCCCGGATGGCATCAAGGATCTTCTCCCGTGAACTGTCTTCGGCAAGGATTACGGCATAAGATACGTGCGTGGAGGCATGATCGCTCGAAGCCTGCACGCCGATCTTGAGCCCTTTCGACCAAGCATTCCAAAGATAGCCCTCGGGCTGGTAGCCGCCCGGCTGCGTGCGCTTGTCAGCGCGGCGAGGAGCGCGGGGAGCGCCGTCGGTTTCGTAGGACATGCGGTCACCCTGATAGATTTCGGCGAGCGGCTCAAGCGCGGGATCGTTATCGCGCCAGTCCGTACCCATGAGGGTTCCGGAGGTGTGCGACATGGCGAGTCCGCCGGATTGGCGCAGATATTCGTAGAGCTTGGCGGCGCCCTCGGTGCCAGCTTCCTCTTCCTTGGATCGTGGTAGAGACTTAACGCCGCGCTTGGACCAGATGAGGTTGCGATGTCCGTTGGGATAGCGAAGGCTGCGTTCGTAGGCATAAAGGGGGGTGAAACGGCCTGGGTAATGGTAGAGGTCGCAGGCCTTCTGGCTGAGCCACCAGAAGTACTCGATGTCATCACCGGCGTTGTGCTCGGTGACGGCGGAATATTCGAAGCCGGCCGCATCGATGAGGTAGCGGTAGGCATCCCACACGGAACCGTCGAGATCCCCGTCGAAACTGATGTCGGTATGACGATGCATGTCGCCGCGGAGGATCCGCAACTGTTTCCCTGCCGCGGGAATCCGATGAGCGCTGAGCTTGGCGATCTGCGCTTCCTCGGCCGGATGAACCGGAGCGATCTTCGATTCTGGGGCCGCGATCTCGTCCATGCGTGGACGGTATCCGCCGTCGATGACGGCTCGCGCGGAGTAGACGTTGTTCTTCACAAACGGATAGGGCTTCGCCCACTGCCTGCCGTCCCCGGCCCATGCGACGGCGAATCCGTCGGAAGTAGATACGATGGCGGCGCGCAGGTCATTCCGGCCGAGCGACGACGGGAGTGTCACGGGATGATCGGAGCCCGGGAGAATCACGGCATAGTCGATCATCGAATACTGCTGCATGCGGTCCCGCTGGAGTGACTGGCTGAAGATCGCGTGCAGTTTCTCGTAGCGCCGGCGAACGAGAAGGTAGACGTTGCCATCGGCGCGGACGGCCAACTGCGGCTGTTCGAAATGCCCCGGTGGGAGTTGCGCTTCCTTTCGGCGGCCGAGATCGATGAGGCGGACGCGGCGACTTTCGTAGAGACGCGTGCCGGCGTTGCTGCGAACGACGAAACCTGTATCCTTGCCCCAGTTGGCGCCGGCCTCATCCCAGGCGAGCCAAACGACGCCATCGGGGCCGAAGGCAACGGCGGCATGCGCCTGGAACAGAGCGGAGGGCAGAACGCGCTGCTGGGGCGCACCGAGCTTGCGGTAGTAGACGTTGTAGACGCCGTCGTCGTAAGCGTCCCAGGCAACGTGCACTCCGCCATCCTTCCCGGCTGCGATCGAAGGCTCCCAGGCGTTGCGGTTGTTCTCGCTGACCGGGGTCTCGGGGTCCCACATGCTTCCGTCGCCGGAGCGCGCGAGGATGCGCGAACGCCCGTCGCGATAGCCCTGCCAAACAACCCAGACTTTGCCCTGCGGTGTGACGGCCATTCTGGGGAACAGGTCCGGACCGCCCGCGCTGATGATGTCGAGTTTGCCCCAGCGCCCGTCGAAACGGGCCACCGCAGCCTTCCAGGTGTTCGCTTCGTGAACCGATACGGCCAGATAGAGACGGCCGCCGGCAGCGGCGACGAGCGATGGCCGGAAGAACTCACCTTCGGCAATCACCTGGCGAGCGGAGCCGTCGGCACGCGCCACCACCAGTTGCTCCTTCTCTGCTCTGTAGGAAATCCACGCCACCCAGACCGTTCCGTCGGAGGCGGAGACGATGGCCGGGTAGTCGTCTTCCCGCCCATCGGGGGCCGACAGCATATGAGGCGCGGGTACGCGATCCACCATCACGTTGCCATCCATGAGCGGCGCCGGCGCGCCATAGCGGACGGAAGCCGGCGAGAAGCGAGCGTCGCCCCGGGGTGACTTCAATGTCACTTCGGGCGCATCGCGAAACGCGGCGAAGACGCCGACGGGGACGGTGAACTTCCGCGGCGGTGGAAGGTCGCCGGGGAGAATGTGGAGTGCGCCGACGAACCAGTCCTGAGGAATCGGCTGCAGGGCATAACGGGTCTGTGTTTTCCAGGCGGCGGCGGCGGCATCGGCGGAATCGGCGGCGTCGAAGTGCCAAGTCTCCAGATTCCTGATCAACCCGGCCGTCTGGAGCGAACCGCTGTGATCGGTGGGTTCCTTGTCATTCACGCCCAGCCGGAATTGAAACCAATCCTCCTGAGGGCCGCTCGTTACTTTGGCTGGCTGGGTTGAGCAGGCGGTAACGCCAAGGAGGGCGAAGGGGAGCAAATATTTCATGATCTTTCCAAGAGAGCCGTAAAGCGGCGGAACATTTCGAAGGCTTCAGATTTAAACCGATTGTACATCCGTTCGCGCCGGTTGACCAGACCGTATGGCGATACCAGTCTGACCTGAGGAGAAATCGATAAACTGGACAGGAGCGCCATCGATAGCGCCTAGTTGGCCACGATCGCTTTTCTTTTGCTCAGTAGGCATCCCCACCGGCGGGTGAAGGGTGTGGGAGATTTGTGGTTGATGACGGGAACGCAAAATCAGACGGCACCAGTGGCTTGGGAGCATCGGCGAAGCGTGCCACATCGAGCCAGTGGCCCTCCCGGCAAAGGCGCCAGGAAGTCAAAGAAGGGATTCAAGCGTCAGAATGTTTGGAGGATGGTGCCACCAAAGTAAGCGCTCTAGCCTGCCCACAACTCCTTGACCATGTGCTCGCCACCCACGATGGTGGGGCGTTCGGCGCGGCCATTGTTCTGGTAGGTGAGTTTCAAACGATCGAGGCCCATCAGCCACAAGATCGAAGCGTGAATATCGTGAACATGGGTGGGCCGCTCGATAGCGCGCAATCCAATCTCATCGGTGGCGCCGATGGTCTGTCCGCCTTTGACGCCGCCGCCGGCGAAAAACATCGTGAAGCCCCAGGGATTGTGGTCGCGGCCGTCGCCTTTCTCATTGAATGGCGTACGCCCGAACTCCCCGCCCCAAACCACGAGTGTCTCTTCGAGCATCCCGAGCCGGGCGAGATCCTCGAGCAGCGCCGCCACGGGCTGGTCTGACGCCTTGCACCATTTCTTGTGGTTGGCTTCGAGATGCGTGTGGGCGTCCCAGCCGCTGCCGGATCCGCAGTAGAGCTCCACGAATCGCACGCCGCGTTGGACCAGCCGCCGGGCAAGGAGGCAGTTGCGAGCGAATACGGCCGTTTCGGGCTGATCAAGTCCGTAGAGTGCTTTGGTGGCGTCGCTTTCCTGCGTCAGGTCTACCGCCTCCGGCCCGGATTTCTGCAGCGCGTAGGCAAGCTCGAAGCTGCGTAGGCGGGCCTGCAGGCTCGTATCGTCGGTGTGGCGCTCGGCGTACTGGCGGTTCTGTGCTTCAAGGTAGGCCAGTTGGGCGCGCTGGCGTTCGTCGGTGTGGCCCGGACGCAGCGTTGTGTTCAGGATGGGATTTGGGCCGTTGCGGAAGAGCGTACCTTGATACACCGCCGGCAGGAATCCCGAGCCCCAATTCTTCGCGTTGCCGAAAGGCTCGCGCTCATCGATCATGCTGACGAACGTCGGGAGGTTCTTGTTGGCGGTACCCAGCCCGTAGGTAACCCACGCGCCAAGGCTCGGCCGGCCGGAGAGAATGTCGCCCGTATTCATCTGCCCAACGCCGCCGGCGTGGTTCAAGCCGTCCGATTGGCATGAGCGCAGCACCGCCAGTTTGTCGGCGTGCCGGGCGATGTGGGGATAGAGTTCGCTGATCCAGATCCCGCTCTTGCCATGCTGCTTCCACTGCCGCGGACTGCCCATGAGCGTGTTGTTCGCCGTGCCCATCGCGGTGATGGGCCGCCCGAAGCTGGCCGGCATCGGCTGACCGGCGAGTTCGTTGAGCTTCGGTTTGGGATCGAACAGATCGATGTGGCTGGGCGCGCCTTCCATGAAAAGGAAGATGATCGCCTTCGCCTTGGGGGTGTGATGAGGCGGGCGCGGGATGGTGGGATCGTGGACGATGGCCGCTTGCGACTCTTCGGCCACCATGGAGGCCATCGCCATGGCTCCGAGTCCGCTGCCAGTTCCGCGCAACAGGGCGCGGCGGGTGAGTTCGGTGTGTGTCGTCATGGCTTTCGTCAATCGATGTAGAGGAATTCGCTCGAGCTGAGTAGCGAGAGGCAGAGATCCTCAAGCGCGCTGTCACCACCGTTGGCGAGGAACGCGCGGCTTCGTGCTGCTTCCCGGGCATCGGGCGTGCGGCCGAGCGTGAGGCGGAAGGCGCGTTCCACCAGCGCCGCCGGAGTTTGCCCTTCGTCG
>JBGSME010000155.1:0-3301 GCA_041740335.1 Bryobacteraceae bacterium
TCGGTGTCCAGAAAAACTTCGATGCATTCTCGGCGACACTCATGGATTCTTCCGAAAAGTTTCACTCGTTCCTCACCGATGAGGTGAGATCCATCCGCCAGGAGACGCGATCGCTGATGCCGCCAACGAAACTGCCCGACCAGGAACTCAATCATCTCCTGGCGTTTCTCGTCTCCCTCCGAGGTTCGAAATGAAGAAACTGCTCCTGCTGATTCCCGCCCTCTTGCACTCGCAAGACACCAGTTGGCTTACTTACGGCTTGAATCATGCCGGGTGGCGATACGCCGAACTGGACCAGATCAACAACGGGAACGTCTCGCGCCTCGTCCCCAAATGGATCTTCCAGACCGGCATCAACGGTAAGTTCGAAACCACCCCTATCGTTCGCGACGGCATGATGTATCTTACCGCCCCGTCCAACCATGCCTTCGCGGTCGATCTGCTTTCAGGCCGGCCCATATGGCACTACGCCAAACCGATCCCCAAGAGCGTCAATCTCTGTTGCGGCCAGGTGAACCGCGGCTTCGCCATCCGCGGCGGCGTGCTCTACAAGGTGAACCTCGAATCGACACTCGTGGCGATCGACGAGAAGACAGGGCAGCAACTGTGGGAGTCCCAAATCGAAGACGTCACGCTCGGTTACTCAGCCACCGTTGCTCCGCTCATCGTCAAAGATATGGTAATCGTCGGCATCGCCGGCGCGGAATTCGGTTCCCGCGATTTCATCGACGCCTACGACGCCGAAACCGGGAAGCGCCGCTGGCGCTTCTGGACCGTTCCCTCTCCAGGCGAACCCGGTTCGGAGAGCTGGACCGGCGATTCATGGAAGCGCGGCGGTGGGTCCACCTGGATTACCGGAACTTATGACCCCGAACTGAATCTCATCTACTGGGGCACCGGAAACCCCGGTCCTGATCTCGACGGTTCCGTCCGGCCCGGCGATAATCTCTATACCTGCTCGCTGCTTGCGCTCGACGCCGATACCGGCAAGCGCAAATGGCACTTTCAGTTCACTCCGCACGATGTGCATGATTGGGACTCCACTTCTGATCCTGTGCTGATCGACATCGAACACCGGGGGGCGAAACGAAAAGCTGTCGTCATGGCCAATCGGAACGGCTTCTACTACGCGCTGGACCGGGCTGACGGAAAGCTGCTCGCCGTCAAGTCGTATACCAAGACCACGTGGGCGGATAGTATCGATCCCGAGACTGGGCGGCCGAACCTGGTAACCGGCCAGGATCCCACCGAAGAGGGCAACAAGAGCTGCCCCGGCATGGGCGGCGGGCACAATTGGCAGGCCACCACTTACAGCCCGAAGTCCGGGCTCTATTACTTTACTTCCACCGATGGTTGCGCTATCTACTTCAAGTACGCGCAGGACTACGTCGAAGGCCTCTGGTATCAGGCGTCGACCGTTGGCACCATTCCCACTGAGCCGGCCAAGGGTTCGATCATCGCCGTTAAGCCCGCCACCGGCGACATCGCCTGGAAGTATCCCCTCGTGTCCCCGCCATCCACCGGGCTGCTTGCCACCTCCGGTGGTCTCATCTTCGGCGGCGATCGCGAAGGCTATATCTTTGCGCTCGATGCAAACTCCGGAAAGGTGCTCTGGAAGTTCCAGACCGGAGGCACTGTAATCGCTCCACCGGTCAGCTATCGTTTCCGAGGCAAACAGTACGTCGCGATCGCAGCCGGCTCCGCGATGATCGCTTTTGCTCTCGCCGAATAGGCTACCGCGGCCGCACTCGTGGCCATTCCAGTTCCACGCCCTGCGCCACTAACTTCGCCTGGAACTCCCCGCGCAGCCGCGTGTCGTTGCGGATCTGTTTCGGATTCTTCTTGGTCAGGATTGCCTGCGCCGCCAGTGCTCCAGCCGACTCCCCGATGTTCCACTCCACCGGATGGAGCCGGTAACATCCGTTGGTAATGTGCGTCGCGCCTAGATTCTTGCACCCTGCCAATAGGTTCTCCACGCGCTTCGGAATCAGCGCGCCCATAGGGATCTGAAACGGAAGCGAACTAATGTCGATGTAGTTATCGCCGCCGCTTGAAGGATGCAGGTCGATGCGGTAGCTGCCCACGCCCACTGTGTCCTCAAACCGCTCCGCGCTTACTTCGTCTCGTGCTTTGCCCGTTGCCCTCATCCGAGCCTCGGTCCCAACGTGCTCCTCAACCACGGTGAACTCCGCGACAATCCGGCGCGATTCCCGGATGTATGGATACTTCGCCATCCCATCCTCGGTGTCCATCACGTCGTGCCGCAGCCGGAGCCCCTTCCATCCCGCGCCGCCATCGGGACGCGGGGCTTCCGTCTGCATCCAATACAACAGTGACAAGCTCAACTGCTTCCCACGCCTTAGGTGTCGCGCAGCTTCTTCGTTGCTCACTTCATGCAGGTTGCCCAGTAGATAATCGTTCTGCGGCCAATTGATGAGCGACACGTCCGATTGATACGATCCCGGCTGGTGGTTCCGTTTGCTCGCGATCCGCCGGTACAGAAACAGATTCAACTTCCCCGGGGGGCTCTGCTCCGCGCCCGGATCGAACAGCATGTCGCGGCGCGTCAGCTTCTGCGGATCGCTCATTGCCCAGCTCAGTAACTTGTCCGGCCACGCCGGTTTCATGTCCGGAACATAATCGCGCCAAAAGGCGTATTCGTCCGGCTTGTCGATGACGTGGTCTTCCCCTGGACGATGGTCCACCGCGAAGCAGACGGTGAACGCCTGATGATTGTCTGGTTGCGCCTGCTCCGGGGCGTGCAATTCTTGGGTTTGTTTTCTGGATTCGAAGCCAATTACATATTCGGTTTTGGTGAGGGGTAAAAGGTCGCCCATCTCTGTCGCATCAATGAAATACGCCGCTTCAATCGTCCGCCGGACATTGGCTTCCGAATCGAGCAAAATGACGCTTCGAACCCGATCGCCATCCACCTCCGCCGCGATCGGTTTGTGCTCGCGCAGCACCACTAACTGGCCCCCTCCGGCCCACGGCGCAAGCAACTGCTCCAGTACCGCCACCGACACTCGAGGCTCATGCGTTAACCGCGATACCGTTCCGCCGCCCGGATTCAGAAGGACCTTCGCGCGAGCCTCTTCCGTGAGTGCGTAGTGGTCGCGATAGTAACTCCGGACTCCATTTCGATACGCGCGATAGAGCGCCGTGCAGCCGAACTGTTCGATCCACGGATGCTCATCCGGCGGCACGCCTTGCGATGTCAATTGCCCGCCCACCCAGTCAGTCTCTTCCGTAAGGATTACCAGCATCCCGTTACGGAGCGCGGCCAGCGCAGCCGCGCAAC
>JBGSME010000156.1:0-5429 GCA_041740335.1 Bryobacteraceae bacterium
TCATCCTGCGCTACCGGGCGAAATTGAAGAGCCTGCGGGGACGGCACCGATGGTTCCGTAGGCATGTGGACCCAGCGATTTCCGCCTGGATGGCGCGCGCTGGACTTGTCGGCGGTGAGACCGGCGCGATGCGATCCATGATTCCGGTGCCAACGGCGTTGGAGGCGATTGCGGTACCGGTGGTGAGCGAGCAGGGGCAGAAACCCGAGCGGCTGCGGCCGCCGCAACAGCCGATCGAAAAATCGGGGCACCGGGTGTCGACCTATGGGGAGTGGATCGCCCTGCGAGAGCCGTCGCCGGATGAGCTCGAAGCACAGCGGAAAATTGGGGCCTGCCTGAACAACCGTCCGTTGTTGAGCGTCATCGTGCCGATTTACCGGACCCCGCTTGGCGTACTGCGGGAGATGATCAACTCCGTGGTTGCACAAACCTATGACCACTGGGAACTGTGCCTGGCCGCGGGCAAGGCCGAGGATGCACCCAACCTGCTGGAGTTAGAGGAATGGCGGGCCAAGGATTCCCGGATTCGTGTCCGGACCCTGGAGCGCAATGAGGGCATCTCCAGCAGCTCAAACGCGGCATTGGAATTGGCATCGGGCGACTACATCGTGCTTCTGGACCATGACGATACGCTGGCTCCATTCGCGCTCTACGAAGTGGCGAACGCGATCAACCAGGAGCCCGGCGTTGAATTCCTGTACTCGGACAAAGACCAGATCACGGCGGACGGAAGCGAACGGCTGGCTCCCCTCTTCAAGCCGTCCTGGTCGCCTGAACTGATGTGGAACGCGAACTATCTCACGCACCTATGCGCCATGCGCACCTCCGCGGTGCACGCGGTGGGCGGCTGGCGGAGCGAAACAGATGGCGCGCAGGACTGGGACCTGTTCCTCCGGCTGAGCCAGCGCAGCGGCAAGATCCGCCACATCCCCAAAGTCCTCTACCACTGGAGGCGGATCAGCACTTCCGTTGCATCGGGAGGGCTGGATGCCAAGCCGTTCGCGGCCGATGGACAGGTGCGGGCGGTGGGCAGCCACTGTAAGGAGTTGGGCCTCAGCGTGAAGGTGGAACGGGCGCCGACCAGCGACCTACATTTGGTTTGGCCGTGGCTTTCGGGGTGGAAGGCCAGTGTCGTCCTGGTGGGTTGCAGAGACGATCAGGCACAAGCGAAGGCCGAGAGCGTGGCGCGAAAGACGTCCAACCCGAGTTTCGAGATCCTGTACGCGGCCTCCGAGATTGCTTCGCGTGGCGGCCAAGTGCGGTCCGTTCGCGTCAGTGCTGATTTGCCTTTGCAGCGTCAGGTAGAGGAATTAGCGGCAGCAGCGACGGGGAACCTGTTGGTCCTGCTTGACGCGGCCTGCGAGCCGGTGGAGGACTCATGGTTGCACGAAATGTGCGGCCCCTTGCAGTTTGACCAGCTCGGGATGGTAGGGTGCCGGCTACTCGATCCGGTGACGCGCGTGATCCGGCACTCCGGTCTGGTGCTGACCAACGAGGGAACTTTCGAGCCCATTTACGCCGGGCAGCCCGAGCACGTCTACGAAGTGTTTGGAGGAGCCAACTGGTACAGGAATTGGTCAGCGGTGACCGGCGGGTGCCTGGCGCTTAGACGGGAGACGTGGCGGCAAGTGGGTGGCCTTGGCGGGACGCCGGAGTACCCGCGGCTGGACGTGCACCTCTGCCTGAAACTGACAGCCGAAACAGGGCTGCGCATCATCTACAATCCGTACGCGACGTTTCTTGCGTACAGTGAACCCGCTCTTGCCGCGCACCTGCCCGGCCCTTGGGAACGGTCGCGGACGGCTCTGCGGACGCGCTTCCCCGACGGTGATCCTTACTTTCACCGCGAACTTGCCTGCCGAAAAGGAGCGGTGGAGTTCGCCGGGGAAAAAGACCAGGCCGTGGCCAGGCAGCATGACTTTGCGGCCGAATCGAGCATGCTCGTTCAGTGGTTTGACGCTACCGCGGATGCGAGGCGGAAAGGCAGAGCCGCGGCGCGCCGCCACAACGGTGGCCCGAAGAGTATAAACTGGATCCTCCCGGAGTTCTCGAATCCCTTCTTCGGTGGGATCCACACGATCTTACGTTTTGCAGATGCCTTCCATCGCAGTGAGGGTGTACAGTCCCGGTTCTGTTTTCTGGGCGACGTGGCCGAGCAGCGCATGAGGAGGCTGATTGGCGCAGCGTTTCCTGCGCTCGCGGCAGCGCCCGTGCATCGGCTCACCAGCGTGGCCGAGGTGAATGACCTGCCCGAGTGCGATGCGGGCGTATGTACCCTTTGGACGACGGCCTACCCTTTGCTCGAGTTTGAGAAGGCCCGGCGGAAGTTCTATTTCATGCAGGATGACGAGTCGCTCTTTTATCCCGCGGGCTCCACGAGCGCTCTCGTCGAAGCGACATACCGCTTTGGCTTCGCGGGCATCTGCAATACGATGTCGCTTCTCAAGCGCTATGAGGGCGTAGGTGGGCGCGGGGAGTATTTTTCCCCCAGTGTTGATACCAGCGTGTTTCACCGAAGGAACCGGCGTGCAGGGAAACGCGGAGAACCGTTGACTCTGTTCTGCTATGCGCGCCCGAACCATCCGAGAAACTGTTTCGAGTTGGTGGCCGAATCGCTGCGGAAGTTAAAGGAACGCATGGGCGGCAAAGTGACGATTCTGGCAGCGGGGGAGGAGTGGGACCCGGAACGGTACGGCTTGAAGCATATCGTGCACAATCTCGGAGTGCTTGACTACCGGACAACCGGGGCGTTGTATCGCGCCTGCGACGCCGGAATCGCGTTGATGATGACGCGGCACCCATCGTACCTGCCGCTTGAACTGATGGCGTGCGGAGCCCTGGTGATCACCAACCGGAATCCGGACACCGAGTGGCTGTTGCGAGATGGAGAGAACTGTCTGCTTGCCGAGCCGACTCCCAGCGGATTGGCCGATCGCATGGAGACAGGGTTACGGGATGCGGCCATGCGCCTTGAAATTACGCAGCATGCGGCCAAGGAAATCGAGAGCCGGTTTGCCGATTGGGACGGACAGGCGGAAAAATGCCTGAATTTCATAAAACGCGAGTTGGAAAAAGGATAGATTCATGGGGTTCGCTCAGCGTCGTGGATTGAACCTGCCGTATGCGGGCGCTATCCTGATCGCCATACTCTTCGCGACAGGTTGTTCGAGCACGTCTCCCCTGCCAGCGGCGCCGGACTCGATACCTGCCGCCGCGGCTACGAAGTACGACAACATGATCGTCAAGCGGCCGGGCAGTTCACCCGAGGACGGCAAAGCCTATCTCGTACGGAGCGGCAAGAAGCATTGGGTGGTCAATGCCGCTTGGTTTTCCTCGAACGGATACCGGTTCCCGGAGGATGTACGGGAGATTCCTGCGGCGGAGTTGGATGCGATCCCTAGCGGTGAGCCGATCCAGTAGGTGGGCAAGAGAGATTTTTCAGGCTTGGGGCTGAGCGAACGCCTAGCGGATCTGGTAGAAGACGCCGAACACGAACTTTGCGAAAACGTCGTTAAAGGTACCGGTCGGCCGGTAAGCCTTTGCCTCCACCCGAAAACCGAATTGCTGGGTCGCGTAGAATCGCAACCCGCCGCCGAAATTGACGGCGAAATCCGAACGCGACGGCACCTGGATCTGCTGGTTCTGCGTGGACCCGCCAAGATCGTAGGTGGCATCCACGGTTCGGTTGAACGAGTGAATCACGCCGGCACCGAGGACGCCGTACGGAACAACCCGGCTTTCGCGGATGGGCAGCCGCACATGGACGCCGCCGTGAAAGTCCGCCATAGGAATCTGATAGGTTGAGGTGAATGGGCGCCCGGTCGACGGGAACGTGCCGGTTGCTCGGCGCCCGATTCCCGGGAAGTAACTGAATTCGGCGTATGGCAGCAGGTGTCGTGAAACCGCATAGGAAATATTTCCGCCGCCCATGACGCGGGCCTTGTCGATGCCGAAGCTGGCGCCGACAAAACCATTGACTTCCGTGTTTCCGGCAGCCAGGAAGGCGCCGCTCTGCGGCAGCGCGGCGGGTGCCATGAGCAGGAATCCGGCAATCAGCTTTGCTGAAGCGGTTCTCAGTTTCCCAGTCGCAAGGTTCATGATTATAGAGGGTCCTCGGCTCCAGTTAGTTCAAGCCTTGTGATAGTATAGCGGCATCAGGTGGTGTTGTCGAGTCAATCCCGTCGCGATTCACCGAACGGGCTCGGCGGGACACTGCGAGGGCCAGTGATTGGAGTGATGATGCGGCAATGAAGCGGATTGGGAAGTACGAGATTGTGGCCGAACTCGGACGCGGCGGCTTCGGTGTGGTCTATCGCGCTTTCGACCCGTCGGTCGGCCGTCCAGTCGCGATCAAGGTTCTCAACTCGGCCACCGATCCGGAGACGCTGGCCCGCTTCCGCAATGAGGCCGCCGCCGGCGGCAATCTTCAGCACCGCAATATCACGATTATTTACGACTATGGCGAAGAGAGCGGGATGCCGTTTATCGTCATGGAGTACCTCAATGGCCGCGACCTTTCGCAACTGGTGCGATCCGGGGACCCGCTCACACTCTTGAAGAAGATCGAGATCCTCAGGCAGACCGCGGACGGCTTGCGGTGCGCACACCGCAGCGGTGTCGTCCATCGCGATGTGAAGCCCGCCAACATCATGGTCCTCGGCGACGGCACCGTCAAACTGCTCGACTTCGGCATCGCCCGGTTAACCCAGTCAAGCAACAGCGTTCACACGCGGACCGGGATGCTTGTCGGCACCATCCGCTACATGTCTCCCGAACAGTTCGAGGGCGCCGACGCGGATCAGCGGTCCGACATCTGGGCCTGGGGCGTCATCGCATGGGAATTGCTTACCGGCTTTAATCCGTTCGAAGCATCCGACATGGCGGCGATGATGTATCGGATCACATCCGGAACAATGCCTCGCTTGTTGGATGTTTCTCCCGACTGCCCGGAAACACTGGCGGCGCTGGTGGAGCGCGCAACGAATCGCGAACGGCTGCTCCGTTACGCGAGCTTCGACGATGTCCTGTTCGATCTCGAGCCCGTCGTACGCGAGTTGCAAAGCCAGCGGGCCTCCGAAGTCATCAGCAAGGCCCGCCAGCACCTCGACGACGGCCAGACGCAGGACGCCCAGACCCTGCTTCGGCAAGCGATCGACTTGGACTCCGGCCATCCCGATTTGCCGGAGGTTCGCAAGCGGCTCCAAGAGGTGCTGCAGCGCAAGACGACGCAGGCGCAGGTGGATCAACTTCGCTCCGCTGCCGACAGCGCCATCGAATCGCGCAATTTCGAAGACGCGATCCGCTCCCTCGAAAAAGCGCACCGCCTCGTACCCTCCGACGACGGCGTTCGCGCGCTGCTGGAGTCCGCCCGCGAGTCGCGGAAAAAATGCGCCCGCGCCGTGTCTCTGATCGGCGAGGCGCGGCGCGAA
>JBGSME010000157.1:0-2002 GCA_041740335.1 Bryobacteraceae bacterium
TGGGCTTCGGACAGTCTCATAGTAGCGTGGAAGCCGGGTAACGCCGGTAGAGGGAAGGGGCCTGACTTGATGGCGTGCTTCTGAAAGAGCGAAGGATAGGTGATTGACGATGAGTCTGGAAACACCGATAAAGATCCGGGATCTGCAGAGGAAGCTGTATCGAAAGGCGAAGGAAGAACCCGACTACCGGTTTTACCTCCTGTACGACAAGAATTTCCGGAAGGACAATCTCCGGCATGCCTACGATTTGGCGAAAGCCAATCATCAAGTATGCCTCCGCGCGCTGAGCGGCGCACGCCTCGTACCGACGGCCTTCTCGTGCGTCTCGTCACGAGACCCTGTGAGAAATGCAGACTAGAGGAACCGGAAGTAGAGGTAGACGTGACTGATGGCGATCGATATCAGCATGAGCAGGAAAGACGACTTTAGATAGGCCACGAAGCGGATTGGCTGACCGGCGCGTTCGGCCATGCCGGCGACGACCAGGTTGGCTGAGGCTCCAATCAGGGTGCCGTTGCCGCCGAGGCATGCGCCCAACGAAAGAGCCCACCACAATGGCATGAGGGCCTGTTCGCCGCCGAAGGCGGGGGCCATCGATTTGATGAGGGGGATCATCGTAGCTACGAATGGGATGTTATCGATGAAGGCCGATAACAGGGCCGATCCCCAAAGAACGGCAACCGCGGTGACGGTGAAATCGCCACCGGTTGCGGCGAGAAGGTGCTGCGCCAGCCACCGGATGACGCCGGCGGCTTCGAGGCCGTGGACGAGCACGAACAGTCCGACGAAGAACAGCAGGGTGACCCATTCGGCCTCGGCGAAGGCCGCGTGTACGTTGTGAGCCTGATCCTCGGCGGTGCGCCGGTAGTTGTCGAGCAGCAGAAGCAGAGCGGCTCCGAAGATGGCGATGGTGGCGGGCTGAATGTGCAACGAGTGAGCCGTCACGAAGCCGACGATGACCAGCGCGAGCACGGCCAGGGACTGTTTGAGGAGGCGCGGATCCCGGATGGCCTGGCGCTCGTTGAACCCCATCACGTGGCGCTGGGCTTCGGGGGAGGCCACCAGATCTTTGCGCCACAGAAGCCACATGGGAATCAGTGTGGCGACCAGGACAATGGCGATGACGGGGGCGAGATTCACGACGAAATCGTTAAAGGTAAGATCGAGCGCGGAACCGATCATGATATTGGGCGGGTCGCCGATCAAAGTGGCGGTACCGCCAATGTTGGAACAAAGGACCTCGGAAACTAGGAAGGGATAGGACTGCACCTTCAGCTCTTCGGCAATCAGAAGAGTAACCGGAACGATGAGCAGCACGGTGGTGACGTTGTCCAAGAGGGCGGAAAACAATGCCGTGACCACGGAAAGCATGATCAGCACGGCGGGCGGCCGTGCGCCGGCTTTTTTGGCGGACCAGATGGCGACGAACTGGAACAGGCCGGACTTGCCGGTGATGCCGACGAGAACCATCATGCCGAGCAGCAAGCCGATGGTGTTGAAGTCAATACCGTTGATGGCGGCTTCCTGGGTCACGACGCCGAGCAGGATCATCAAGCCTGCGCCGAGCAGGGCCACGATGGCGCGGTTGATCTTCTCAGAGACAACCAGCGCGTAGACGGCGACAAATACGAGCGATGCAACGAGGGCGGCGCTGACCCCGAATAGGACACGAACAGAATGTGGATCCATCGAAGTGAGGTGTTCTTTCTATTGGAGAGCGTCGAGTACTTCCCACGGGGAGATCATCCCCACCAGGCGGCCGGTGCCAGGTTCCACTACCGGCAAGTTGACATTGTGCTGGTGGAACAAAAGGATGGCCTCCTTGACGGGCGTATCGGGGTGGATGGGCGGGGCCGTAGAGTCCAGGAATTCGCGAATGGGGCGAGAGCCGGCCTGGTGGAGCCGATCGTGCAAATGGTTGGCTGCTTCAGAGACGAACGATAGGTTGGTTAACGATTCCATGCCGAGCAAGGCGGCGCGAGGGAGAAGCAGTTCCCATACA
>JBGSME010000158.1:0-3222 GCA_041740335.1 Bryobacteraceae bacterium
CCCCCGCGATCCGATGCCCGGTGCGCACCAGTTCCACAAGCATCAGAGGAAGCACGCCATCGGCGGATCGGCCGCGCAAGTCCCGCTTCATCTGGCTGGTGATGAAAAAGCTCGATTGAACCACGGATCGCAGCGCGTAGCGGATACCCCCGAGCCAACGGTCCCGCTCGCCCGGCGTGAGGAGTTCCTCGCGCGGCATCGACCCCGGCGGCTCCAGGCCCAGCAGCACGTAGGTGCTCTTGCGCGGGAACAACAGGGAAGCCGTGAGCGCGTCGGGTCCGCCGAACGGGTAGAACAGCACGCCGCCCTCGAACGAAGCTCCGTTGAGCTCCGCCTTCTGGAATCGTTCAAAACCGGGCAGACGCGATAGGCCGGTCTTGGACCATAGGCCGTCCATCGCGATGCGGTGCTGCTGCCAGGCCGGATCGGTCTCCGCAGCGGAGAAGATGCTGCCGTCGCGGGCTGGCAGCCCATCCAGATAACGCGCGGCGTCGTCAAGGTTGCGATCTGGCGCGACGAACGAGTCGTCCGCGTGAGATTGCGTTTTCGGCGGCTCGGATCGGCCGCACGAAAAAGCGGTAGTCAGCGCTGCCACGGTAGTGGCAAGCAAGAGAGAACGAACTGGCGAGAGCATGGGGACTCGTCCACAGTGTAGCCGAAGACCGGCGCCCGGTGGCTTAGCCGTTCTTAACGATCGAGCAAAAAAGAAGGATACCCGATTATTTCGGGCATCCCTTCGCTTTGATTGCGCTTACTGGCGCGTTGCTCACAGTGCCGGCCTCGGCCGGCATGGCCGCTCCTTCAGGAACGATCCAAACTTCCACGCGCCGGTTCGGCGCGCGGGAATCGGTTGCCGAAACACGGCTTCCGCGCCGCTCGGTACTAGTGCCGCAGAAGGCGGGCATGGTCTTCGACTTCTGCGCCGTTCCGGCGAAGCCCACCAGAACGCGATCCAGTTCCATCGCCGGGCATATACCTGTGCCGGCGCTGATTACCGCCGCCGTGTTGAGCACGCGGTCGCGATCGAACGCAACCGCGGCTCGTTTACCCTTACGCGCCCGGCCGCGCTCACTCGCATCCATGTGGCCAACGAGAACTACCTTCGCGCGCGGGTCCTGTTGGAGCTTGGGAGCAACAAGTTCGAGCAGCAGCCGCTTGCCGCAGTTGTTCACACGGGAGTCGCTCTGGGCGAATACGATATCGTCGAGCCGCTGGGCGACGGGCGCCAGTTTCACCACGATGGTCGATTCCGCGGTTGCCGTCTCGCCATGCTCGCCGGTGGCGGTAGCGGTTATCGTCACGGTCTTGCGCTGCAGGCGCGAACGGTCACTCATGTTGAAGCCGACGCCATTCGAATTGAACAGCGCACCGCCGTTGGTGGGCGTCACGGTTCCTTCGGTGGCGCGATAGCTGATCTTCGGTCTCGCTCCGCATGCATCCGCATCTGTCTGGAACAGCAGCGTTGCGCTTTCGCCGGCCCACACTTCCTGCGTGGTGGTGCCAGCGGCGCGAATCGGCGGTTTGCCACAACCAACCACTTCCACTTTGGTGCACTCGCGCGTGTCGGCGTAGCCGGGCGCTTTCACCACCGCGCAGATTTCGTACACTCCCGGCGCGCGGCCTTTGGTATCGAACGCGAACGCGGGGCCGGTCGCGGACTGACGTTCGCCGTTTACCGTCCATTCGTAGGTAGGAGTAACGCCCGCCGGCAGATCGGCAGTCGCGGTGACGGTGCTCGACGTGCCCGCCGTGGGCTGTGCCGGGTCAGCCTTGAGACTGACCTTGAAGCTCTTGGCGGCATCATCGCCGGTCACGACGATCGTCGCGCAATCGGAGCCGGTGGAGTAATCCTTCGCGGTGGCGCTGACGCAAATCTTGTGCGCGCCCGGCGCCGCTCCCGGGAACGAAAAGTTCGGCCCGGCGGTATCCATTGATTGCCCGTCCACGGACCATGTGAACTTTACCGGCATATCGGCCGGCAAGTTGGTCTTCGCCATTAGGTTCCGATTGCTGCCCGAGGCAAGGGTGGAACGATCACCCTCGAGCATCACCTTGATCTGCTGATCGGCGGAAGCGATCCACTCGCCGCCTCTTGTACGCACTCCGAGTCCGCCGGTCAACTGGAACCCGCTTTGCGATCCGCGCTGGCCGATATAGACGCCGCCCGGGCCGGCGGGTGAAGCCGGGAGAACGAAGTGGGGCGTGGCGGAAACGATGTTCCGCGCGTCCACGCGCATTTCGAACATACGCGTGACATTGAACTTGAGCCCGCCGCCCCAGTTGAACGCCGGACCGTATCTGCCGTCGAGGGCCTGCGCGCCTAGCGGAGCCGCCGGCGCCGATTGCGCGAAACTCTGCGCCTCGCTGGTTGGTTCAAACCACAACGCGCCGACGCCGGCCGTAAGATAGGGCCGCACGCGGGCGTTGCGGCCGAGGAAGTGAAACACCGGGTTGATCGCCAAGTGATGATTGCGCGCGCCGAGCCCGATCGAGTTCGGGCCGGTCGAGGTGAGCTGCCCCGCCGAAACCGGGAACAATCGAAGGTTGTTCACACCGTAGGTGTAGGATGTCTCGAAGCCCCAGCGGCGGCTGAGATCCCATCCCACACGGGCGCCGAAGACACCTCCGCGCACCAGATCGCTGCCGGGGGCCGATAGACGGTTACGCCAATGCTTGAAGTCCTGCATGCCGGCGAAGATGCCGACATCGGGCTTCATAAAATTCGCCTGTCCGGATGCCAGGGATGCGCAAGCCAGGCCGAACAGGGCCATTCGCACGGCTCTTTGCCGGTGCTGCGCCATCGATCGTTTCATTCGGATTTCTCCCATTCGGTGTAGTAGATCCCTCTTCCCGCGACGAGCGCGTAGAGGCGCTCCGGACGCTCCGGCAAGAGGGTGAGCGTGTGGATGGAATTGGTACCGAGTTCGCCGCCAAGGAGGGTCCATGTCTCCCCGGCGTCGCGCGAGACAAAGATTGAGCCGAACTGCGCGGCGAAGGCGACGCCGGGCCGGGCGCGATGAAACAGCGCGTTGGTGACGGAGTCACCGTTGAAGGGCGCAGCGGCGCGCGTCCATTCGACGCCGTCGTTGGTCGACCGGAACAGACCATGCGATGTCGCGGCAAGGATCACCGATTCAAACGCGGTAACGCCGTTCCATTCGACGCCTTCGGCGGGAGCGCGGAGCGCGCTCCAAGTAGTGCCTTCGTCGATGGACCAGGCAG
>JBGSME010000159.1:0-3375 GCA_041740335.1 Bryobacteraceae bacterium
TGGGCTTCGCGCGCAGCGCTGCTTCGTAGTGCGGAATGGCCTTGCGCGGCTCTCCGGCTCTTGCGTAGGCTTCGGCGAGGTCGACATGGAACTGGGGCTCGGTGGGGCGGTGGGCGGCGATGGCGGCTTCGAGTTCCACGATGCCCTCGGTAAGATTCGACCCCTCCCGCACCTGCGCCGACGCCGTGTAGAGAGCCTCCCCGGCGATTGGATAATACGGCTCGACGCGGCCGCGATAGGCGGTTGCTTCGGTGTCATGGATCTCGGCCAACGGCGCCAGGAGATCCCGAGCCGGCTTGCGGCGCTGGATGAAATGGTCCGTCATCACGACGTGCACCACGTCCTCGGTGCGGCGCTTGGGCATGTGGCACGAAGTGCAGTCCTGCCGGGCCTGCGCTGCCCCCTTGTGGGCGCTTGCGTGACATCCCCGGCAGACGGCCTGGTATTGTTCCAAGGCCGTCCGCGCCTGATGCGGATCGTGGCAGGTGGTGCATGTAAGAGTGTTGGTGCTGGTGAAGCAGGCCGACATCCGCAGGCGGTAGGCGGCGTGCGCGATTTCAAAGCGATCCCCGCTTCTCTGCTGCGCGTCGAAATGGAGCACGAACGCGCTGAGCGGCTCATCCGGTTGATACGAAAACGGCCGCCGGTTATATCGGGTGATCGAATACGGCAGGGTGCGGCTGGTGGTCTCAAGATGGCACTGCATGCATACCTCGAGTTGGCGATCGCGAGAGAGCCGCACCGGATTCAGGATGGTTTCGCGGATGCGATTGGGGTCTCCAGCGGGCACGGCTTCGATATGCGCGCGGCCTGGCCCGTGGCAGCGCTGGCAGTCGATCCCCTGTGGCAGCGCAGCCGGATAGACCGGCGAATCGGTAAATTCGGGCGGTTGTGAAAACCGTGGATAGGCGTTGTGGCACGACATGCATTCGTAGCTGATCGCGCGACGGAAGCCGCGGTGATCGGGGCGGTCATAACCAGGATTCATCGCCCAGAACCCGGACGCAGATCCCACGGGAGCGTACCAGGCGAGGGGAAGCTGAAGCAGTTTGCCTTGCGCGTTGCGATGGAGAAACGTCCGGCTGTGATTGCCCGACCCGAGGACGTAATGGGCTTCCTTCTCATAAAGGTTGATCACCTCGCCGGAAGCGGCGCGTTGGAAGCGGCGCTGCACCAGATTGCCTTCGCGCACGATCATTTCGTAGTAGCGATCCGACGGGCGATGGTAGTAGGGCTGCGCGGTTGTGAATTCGCGTTGAGGAGCCGCGTCGCGAAACGAACGCGCCATGCCAGTGGCCGCGTAGGCGCGCGCGATTTCTGCGTGGCAACCGGCGCAGAGCTTGGGGTCGGCGTAGGGATCGGTTTTCGCCGCCGGTGCGGGGGGAACTTCGGAACGGCAAGCGGTAAGCGCCAAAACCAACAGCGCGCATAACGCGGTTCGGGCCATCCCAACTATGAAAACACGTTTGGCCGACTACAAATCGACTGCCGAGAAGATTCCGGCGGCGGTCCATTCGCGAAACCACTCAGTCAGCATCGCCGGGCTTCGTCTGCCGATCGCTTCGCCGAGAGTGCGCCCTTCGATGAGCCGCTGCAACAGGGTATACCCAGGGTGCGTCAGTTCCACCCAATTCACGGAGTAGTCGCGGCGCACCACGGCCACCCACGACTTTTTCCGCCGCAAGGCTTTGTCCTCGAACCGGTGCGCCGGATAGTCCAGCGCGAGCAGCCGCAAAGCGGACACGGTCCGCAGACGAGCGCCAGCCCAGGATTCGGGCGGAATCTTCGCTAGCCGGGCGGGATCGAGAGGCGGCGCATGTTCTTCGTCGAAGACGACGGTGACCGCCAATTCGTAGCGAGCCAGGTCGCAGGCGAAACCGGGCATAGGGAGCCCCTCCAAGTTACTCAGGAAGTCCGGCAAATGGTCACCGAGCCGGTTCAGTGTGTAACTTCGCGAGGGATGTTCAGCGAGATACAGATGCACGAGTTCATCGAACATATGTTCGCCCAGAAACTTCGCGAGCAGGGGATAGTCGGCGCCCAACGCTTCGCCAAGGCGTGCTTCGTACATGTCGCGATAGATGTCGAGCCGCTCTTGCGGAGCGAGGGTTCGCGAGGGCTTGATGCGCCGATTTACGGCAGCGCGGGGAGTTGGATCCTCGGCGATGATCGCGCGCTGCATCCAGGTCTGCAGGCTTCTCAGCTCACGCGGCATGCGCTTTGCCTTCGCGATAGCGGCGCGCTTTGAGAGCCTCGGCGTGCACGACGTCGAATTCGGGGATTGACTCATCCCATTCGAGCAGCGTCGCAACGCCGCCAAAACGGCTATATGCGCGCCGGTACAGCTCCCACACTTCATCGATTACGTGGTCGCTATGGGTGTCGAGGATGTGCGTGCCTTTGTTAGTATGCCCGGCGAGATGGATCTGTACCACCCGATCGGCGGGAATACGGTCCATGTAAGTATTTGCGTCAAAGCCGTGATTGAAGGCGCTGACGTAGACATTGTTGACGTCGAGCAGCAGGCCGCAATCGGCCTCTTCGGCGAGCGTCGCCAGAAAGTCCCACTCATCCCACGTGGAGGCATGAAACTCGAGATAGGTGGAGGGGTTCTCCAACACGATGGGACGTTCCAGGAAATCCGATACGGCGCGGGCGCGCTCAATGCTGTAGCGGAGGGACTCGTCGGTGTAGGGCATCGGCAACAGATCGTGCATGTTGAGGCCGCTTACGCCGGTCCAACAGAGATGATCGGAAACCCACAGGGCACCGGTGCGGGCGGCGAGCGCTTTCAGTTTTCGCAGATAATCGAAGTCGAGCGGATCAGTGGAACCGATCGACATCGACACGCCATGGAGCACCACCGGATACCGCTCCGCTACCTGATCGAGCACCTGCATAGGGCGCCCGCCGGTATCCATGTAGTTCTCCGACAACACTTCAAACCAGTCAATGCGGGGCCATTGCGACAAGATGTGCGAAAAGTGAACGGTCCGCAGGCCGATGCCGAACCCGAGATCCGGAAGATTCCAACGATTGGCCATAAAAAGTTACCTTTGCGCGCGAGCCGGCAACCAGTAACCGGCCCGCGCATCGGTCTATCGCTCGCGTTTAGGCGTTGACTTTGCCGGACCGCCGCAGGCGCAATGAGGCATGGGTCCGCGGGACTGCACAGCCGCCCTTGCCTTTGCAGGAATTCTTGCCGGCGCAACCGTTATCGCCGCTCTTGCAGCCGCCGAGGCCCTTGCACTCGTTCATACCGGAGCAATCGTGCTTGGCGGTGGTGGCGCAGCCGCCCTTGCCTTTGCACGAATTCTTGGCCGCGCAACCGCCGTCACCGGTCTTGCAGCCGCCCTAGCCTTTGCACTCGTTCAT
>JBGSME010000160.1:0-2461 GCA_041740335.1 Bryobacteraceae bacterium
AGCGGCGCCGTCGAGGTGCACAGGCATATCCGCTCCAAGCCGGATGAGGTGATTCGCGCTATCGCGGACAGCGGCGGTTATGTGGGCGTCTACAGCGTCGCATCCTTCCTCGGGCGAAGCGGGGACTTGGCCGCGATGGTCGACCATATCGAATACCTGGTGAAACGTTTCGGTGCTGACCATGTCGCCATCGGTACCGACATCGCTTATATACCCCAGCGGGCCGCCACCGAGTACCGGAAAATGGGGCCCCGGCCGAAGTCCCGCACCCGCTATGAGGCATTCTGGCCGGCCGGCGCGCTCGATTCCCGATCGCACCCGAGCCTGGCCTGGACCAACTGGCCGATGTTTACCGTCGGCATGGTGCAACGCGGCATCTCCGACGCTGACATTCAGAAGGTCCTCGGCGGCAACGTGATGCGGGTTGCCCGGGCAGTGTTCCCGGCCGCGGCGGAAGCTAAGTGATAACCTGAAAAAAGTACAGGAGCCCTGCAACTGGTGACGCATCGACTATTGGCGGCGTTCTGCGGAATTGCCGCGGCCCAGGCCGCTGCGTTGTCGCCGTCCGAGGTCTTCTCCTTCGTTGAGAAGCGATGCGTTGCCTGCCATAACGCGAAGCTGAAATCCGGCGACATGGATTTGGCCGGAGCCCGCGCAGCGACACGATTTGACCAGGATCGGGAGATCTGGGAACGCGTGGTGGAGAAGCTCGAAACCGGGCAAATGCCGCCGCCGGGTGTTCCGCACCCTTCCGTCGACGAGTCGCGGCAGGTCACCGCATGGCTGAAAACCGAGTTCGCCCGCCAGGACCGCACAGCCAAACCCGATGCCGGCCGCGTCACTGCGCGGCGGCTGAACCGCGTCGAATACAACAATACGATACGGGATCTGTTCGGAATCGACCTGCGGCCCGCGGACCGGTTTCCCGCCGATGGCACCGCATACGGGTTCGACAACGTCAGCGATGCTCTGATGCTGTCCCCGGCGTTGCTCGAAAAATACATGGACGCGGCAGAGTACGTGGTTCGAACCGCCATCTACGGACCCGCGCACCGGAAGCCGGCGGCGGTGCACTATTCAGCGCCGGTGCGCGTCAACCTTTCGCGCGGCACGCGGACGCCAACTAACGATCTGCACAGCTACGACGAGACCGGATTGAGCACGGTGCATTCGTTCCATGTCAACCATCGGTTTCCCGTGGCGGGCGAATACAGCTTCCACCTCGTGCTCAACGGCCACCGGCCCAATCAGTCCGAACCGGCGCGGCCCGCGCTCTACATCGACGGCAAGCTGGTGAAGGCATTCGAGGTGGACGCGACGGATCTGGAAGGGCAGATCGTCGAGGTTCGCCATCCGGTGACGGCGGGCGACCATCTGATTTCCGCCACCTATCTGAGGAACTATCACGGGCTGCCGCCGCAGTATGGCGGTCCTGAGCCCTCCAAGCGCGATCCTACGGGGTTGATTAGTCCGCGGGGGAAATTGACCGAGAATGATATCGAGACCCTGCGCAAGTACGGCACGCGGATCAAAACCGATGCGATCGAGACCCGTGTCGACAACCGTTACGAAGCCATCGACATCGGAGGCCCCTTCGATCAGGCGCCCGGTGCGGCGGCCGAGAGCCGGCGCCGGGTGTTCTCCTGCGGACATGCTTCCGGTGCGCATTCAGCCAAATGCGCGCGAACGATCGTGACAAACTTTGCGGGGCGCGCGTTCCGGCGGCCGCCATCCCCCGCCGAGGTCAAGCAGCATCTTGCGGTTTTCGAGATGGTGCGCAAGCGGGGCGAGCCGTTCGAAGAAGGCATCGCCGTGGCGCTCCAGTCGATCCTGGCCTCTCCGAAGTTCCTTTACCGGCTGGAAGCGGACCCGCCAGCCGTAGCGGGCAGAACGTCGGCGCCGGTGAACCAATACGAACTGGCGTCCCGGTTGTCGTACTTCCTCTGGAGCAGCATGCCCGACGAAGCCCTGCTCGAAGCAGCCAGGAACGGCGTGCTCCGCAATGCCGCTCAACTCGAGTCCGAGGTGCAGCGGATGTTGCGCGACCCCAAGGCGAACTCGCTCGGCGAGGAATTCGCCGGGCAGTGGCTGCAGATCAAGAATGTCGATGTGGTCCGGCCCGATCATGAGAAATTTCCGATGTTCGAAGACAGCCTGCGCGCGGCGATGAAGAAGGAGACGGAGCTGTTCGTCAACCATATCTTCCGGACAGGCCGTAGCGTTCTCGAGATCATTGATGCACCCTACAGCTTCTGGAACGAACGCCTGGCGCGATTCTATGGGGTCGCGGGGATCACCGGACCGGAGTTTCGCCAAGTGGACGTCAGCCGGGTGGAGCGCGGCGGTGGAATCCTCGCCCACGCCAGCGTGCTCACGATCTCCTCTTACTCGACGCGAACATCGCCCGTGCTGCGCGGCAAGTGGGTGCTCGAGAACCTGCTGAACTCGCCGCCGCCCGCGC
>JBGSME010000161.1:0-2462 GCA_041740335.1 Bryobacteraceae bacterium
CAATCGCGCCCTCGGTCTCGACCTCGAAGCATTGGTCCAGCCCGCGCAGCCGATGCCGGAGCCGATGGCGCGCTTCCGGCCCTACGAAACCTTTCGCGTGGCGGCGCACGGGCAGGAGTTCCGCGTTACCGCGAGCTTTCACAATCAGAGCGCGACCGAGGACGTCCAGATCGACAACTTCCGCCTGATCGGCGATGGCGCCTGGCAGGTGGACACCGTTTCCTGGGGATCGTTCCGTGTACGCGTGGGCGTTGCCGCGCCTTACACTCGGGCCTTCTGGAAGCGGGATTCCGTAAGAACGCCCCGCTACACCTACGATGACGCCTTCGGCGCGGCGCTTCCCCGCCCCGCCCTGACCGCCCGCGCAACCTATCGCTACAACGGCGTCGAAGGTGTGATCGAGCGCGAGGTGATGGTGAGCCGTATCGACGAATTGGGCGTGCAGCGATTGGAACCGCTAGTGGTGGGTCCGGCCCTGTCGGTGCGGTTCGCGAGCGATTTTGGTGTGCTGCCGGCGGGCCGCGACTTGTACCGCGTGAAGGTGCTGGTACGCAATGTTGCGTCCGGCGCGCGCAAGGCGGAGGTTCGGCTGGAACTTCCCGACTCGTGGACGGCGTCACCGGAGCGCGTGACTGTCGGGTTTCAGAAAGAAGGCGAAGAGACCTCGGCGGAATTCGAGCTGAAAGCGGGCACCGGCGATGGAATCCTACAGGCAGTGGCCGAGTCCGGCGACGCGCGCTTTCGGGCATCGTTTGAACCGCGAACGTACGGCGTGATGGAGCCGCTCTATGTGGAGCGTCCGGCAAAACATACCGTGCGCCGGGTGGATGTGAAGGTGGCCGGCGGACTCCGAATCGGCTACGTGATGGGGACCGGCGACGATGTGCCGGCAACGCTCGATCAATTGGGCGTCCCCTACGACATGCTCGATACGGCCGCGCTGGCCTCCGGTGACTTGGCTCGGTATACGGCGATTCTCATCGGGATCCGCGCCTACGCGGCGCGCAGCGACGTCCGGACTTACAATCAGCGGCTGCTCGACTACGCCGCCGCCGGCGGCGTGGTGATCGTTCAGTACAACACGCCGGAGTACGACGGCAATTACGGACCCTACCCGTATACGATGGGCCGGAACCCCGAAGAAGTTTCCGAAGAGGATTCGCCGGTAACGATGCTCGACCCGGAAGATCCGGTGTTTCGCGCCCCAAATCGCATCACGGCGGCCGATTTCGACGGCTGGGTGGAGCAGCGCGGTTCGAAGTTTTTCGCCACATGGGATCCGCGGTGGAAGGCGCTCATCGAAACGCACGATACCGGGCAAGCGCCGCAGAAAGGCGGCTGGATGGTGGCGAGTCACGGCAAAGGGATCTACGTGTACTGCGCCTATTCGTGGTATCGCCAGCTGCCGTTCGCCGTTCCGGGCGCAGTGCGGTTGTTCGGAAATCTGATTTCGATCCGGCCGCCGAAAGACTGACCGCTACTTCATTTCCGTAGCGAGCAGCAGCGCCATCGCGCCGCCTCGCGGATCCCGGTCAAAAATCGCCACACGGTCCAGGTAATCTTTCCTCGACTTCTGCTTGCCCGTGCTGGTGCAAACATCCATCAGCACGCCATCGGCGGACACGCGAAGCTTCACCGCTTCCCACGCCCGTGCCACCGCGGCTTTGTATTTGCCTTTCTCCAGCCATCCGTTCTTCATCCCGCGCGCCATTGAAAACGCGATCATCGAGGTGGCCGAGAGTTCCCGGTAGGATCCGGGAAGATCCACCACTTGCCGCCACATTCCTGAGGGATCCTGATACGGCAGCAGCGCGGCCATATGCTCCTGAAAGGCCTTGAGCATCTCCTTGTAGCCGGCATGCGCACGCGGCAGATCTTCGAGCGTAAGCGCCATCCCCAGCGCGGGAAACGCGTTACCGCGGCCCCACGGCGCTTCATCGAGCGGAGAATGCCGGTACAATCCATCCGGCCGCAGGTCCAACTGGCGCATGAATCGGAGATGACGTACGCACATGTCAAAGTATTTGGAATCGCCGGTAAGCCGGCCCGCCGTCGCCAGGATCGGGCCGCCCATGAATACCGAGTCGCTCATTTCGTTGTGAAGCGGCATCGATTCCTTCATTTCGCCGGAAGCGGTGAATCCCATATCCGCCGCCGCTTTCACCAGTTCCACGTAGCGCGCGTTCTTCGTCTTGCGCGCCAGTTCTGCAAACACCAGGTGTCCGGAAAGATGGCTCGACGTGGCCTTCTCCAAACTGTTCCGCTCGCCGGTCAGATACGGCGACACGATCCGCTCCACATCGGCCAACGCGCCCATGCGAAGCCTCGCCATCAAAGCCACCGCCGGAATGTAGACCACCTGCGGCAACTCATGCCCGTAGTGGACCGCCAATTGGCGCGCCACCTCGGCCGGCGTTCGCGACAGGCGGCCGGCGATCTCTTCATGCGCCGGCGATCTGGCC
>JBGSME010000162.1:0-5270 GCA_041740335.1 Bryobacteraceae bacterium
CATCCAAGCCGCCAAAACCAGCAAGCTCGGCCCCGCCCGCTCAGCCCTCTTCCGCCGGCGCTGCGCCGCGCCCCAATGGGGCAAGTGGCTCCAGGACCCGGAAAAAGGCGGCGGCGGCGTCTTCGATCTCCTGATCCACGACGTCGACATCTGCGTCAACCTATTCGGTGTGCCCGACTCCGTTTCCGCCACCGGCTACGAAGATTTGTCCAAAGGCCTCGACGTCATTCACGCCCAACTCCACTACCCCGGCGTCGCCGTCGCCATCACCGGCGGTTGGCATCATCCCGCCGTGTACCCCTTTTCGATGGAGTACACCGTCAGCTTCGACGGCGGAACATTCGAATACTCCAGCCTCGATCGCCCCGTTAGCCTCTACACCGACGCGGGCATCAAAAAGGATGTCGAAAAGCCCGACCGCGACGGCTTTCAAGCCGAAATCGAATACTTCGTGCAATGCGCCACAGCCGGCGTTCAACCCGCGCGTTGCGACCCAAGTGAGTCCGCCGCCGCCGTCAAGCTCACCCGCCTCATGGTCGAGGCTCGCACCCGGAACGGAGAGAAATTGCCATGTCGGATCTAAAACCGCTCGAAGCCGGCGTCATGTTCTGGGCCGGACGCGGTCCGCTCGAAACCCTCCGCGAAGTGAAGGATCTCGGCGTCCGCTGCGGCCAGCTACTAATTCCCGGTCACGTTCCCGCCGGCCTCCGCGCCGCCGCGGAATGGACCCACGCTCTCCGCGCCGAACAGTTCCGCCTGGTTACCGTCTTCGCCGCCTACAATGGCGAGGACTACACCGACCTCCGCTCCATTCAGTCCACCGTCGGCTGGATTCCCCCGGCCACACGCGCCGAACGTTTGCAGCGTACCTTCGAGCTGAGCGATTTCGCCTGCGCCGTCGCCGCCCCCTCCATCGGGCTCCACGTCGGCTTCGTCCCCGAAGATCGTACCGACCCCGGCTACGTCGCCGTCCGCGAAATGACGCGCCTCGTTTGCGATTACGCCGCTTCCAACGGCCAGACCTTCGCCCTCGAAACCGGCCAGGAACCCGCTCACGTTCTGCTCGAATTCTTCCGCGACGTCGACCGCCCCAATCTCCGCATCAATTTTGATCCCGCCAATCTCATCATGTACGGCACCGGCGATCCCATTGAAGCGCTCTCCGTCCTCGCCCCCCACATCGTCTCCGTCCACGCCAAGGATGGAACCTGGCCCAAACCCGGTGACCCCCGCGGACTCGGCTCGGAACAGCCGCTCGGCAAGGGCGACGTCGGCATCGAGCGCTTCGTCGCCAAACTCCGTGAAATCGGCTATCGTGGCCCGCTCAACGTCGAGCGCGAAATTCCCGATCACGCCCAGCAACTCATCGATATTCGAGGCGCCGTCGAACTGCTCAACCGCCTCAACGCCTGAAGACTCACAATGGGATTGGAAGCACGCTGCCGCGCACATTACGGAAAACAAGTCTCCGACGGAAAAGCCTTCCTCGAAACCGAGGTCCTCTCCTTCCGCGGCGATTTCAAAGTCTCCATTCCCTTCGCCGACATGAAGAAGGTGGAGGCCAAGGGCGCGGATCTCCACGTCGAATCGACCGCCGGCCTGCTCATCCTCGAAATCGGACCCGCCGCCGCCAACTGGGAAAAGAAGATCGTATTCGCGCCCACTCGAATCGAAAAACTCGGCGTCGCCCAAGGCCAGCGCGTCTCCATCTACGGAACTTTTGAAGCTTCCTTCGTCGAGGAACTCCAAGCCTCCGGCGCCGACATCGCCCCCGAACCGGTGAAAAATTCCGACCTCGTCCTCGTCTCCGCCGACAACGTCGGCCATCTCGCCATCGTCTCCAGAGCCTCTGAAGATCTAGCCGGCCGCGGCGCCCTCTGGATCGTCTATCCCAAGGGACAGCGCGCCATCACCCAAAGCGATGTCATGGAGTCCGGCAGAGGCTCTGGCCTCGTCGACGTCAAGGTCGCCAGCTTCTCCCCCTCTCACACCGCGCTCAAATTCGTTGTCCCCGTCCACCGCCGGACGAAATAGGATTCAAGGCCGCGGCGGCGGCGCGCTATCGGACTTCGCCGGAACCCCATCCACCGTCCGCGGCTCCATCAATTCCGTGCGCGTGCCATCCGGATCGAACAGATTCGCCTGACGCCGCCGGTTCACTCCCGTCTTCACCTCGATCGCTTTGCCGTAACCCTTCCGCCCCCTCAGTTCGGCCGCCGCTTTTTCCGCGCTCGGAACCTCGAGACAGATATGATGCTGCGTCCCGCGCTCGGTCGGCCCCGGCAGCTTGTCGTAAAGCATAAACTCGATATAGTCCTCGCCGTCCGGCACCCGCAGATTCATCCAGTTCAAGACTTTCTTGTCCTTGCTCCCGCGCCAGAATTCCTGGAAGCCCAGAATATCGCGATAGAACGCCAGCGACGCCTCGACCGAACCCACGATGATTCCGGTGTGCAACATCCGCGGCGAAATGCGATTCTTCCCCACAAACCGCCCCTTCTCTCGAACGCTCCAGCCCCCCGGCATGTACTGTACGATCTCAACGCCATGCCCATCCGGATCCTTGATCGTAAAATTTAAATTCCCGATCCGCCCCTTCGGCGTCTTCGCCGGAACCGCAATCCCCTTGGACGCCAGGTACAGCCGCATCGCCTCGATATCATCGGTCTCAATCGAGATGTGGTTCAACCGGTCCGTCCCCGGTGCCTTCTCCGGAAAGAGTTCAATGTACTGCCGCTCGTTGATCTTGATGAACGTGAGCGACAGCGATCCGTCCTTGTTTTTCAAATCGAACGGCTCTTCGTAACCCAGAAAATCTTTGTAGAACGCCCGGGCCTTCTCGATGTCATGAACGAAGTAAGCCACATGCGCCACGCCCGTAATCCGCGGGCGCTTCAACTCCTGCGGCAACAACAACCCCGGCAGAAGGATGAGAGGAAGGAAGCGGCACAGCATCCTGTCATGATACTTCGTCGAGACTTCGTGGCCAGTCCTTGCCCAACAACCGCGACAACGCCCGGTCTGCCAGCAATCGCCCCCCAGTCTGGCAAGCCGCGCAGTAGTTCGTCTCATTGCTCGCATAGCGGATCCGCTGCACCTTGGCCCCGCAATCCGGGCACGGCTGCCCATAGCGGCCATGCACCGCCATCGCCTCCCGAAACGCCGTTACGTGCTCCGGAAAATCCCCCGCTGCTTCCGCCCGCAGCCGCTCCACCCACTCGGAAAGCGTGTCCCGAGTCGCCGCGAACAACCGCTCGATCTCCTCCGCCGTCAAACGCTGCGTCATCGCGATCGGCGATAGCCGCGCCCGATGCAGAATCTCATCCGAATACGCATTCCCGATCCCGGAGAATGTCCGCGGATCCGTCAACACCCGCTTCAACGTATGATTGGCCGCCGTCAAACGCCCGGCGAATTCCGCCAAACTCGCCCCGAATACATCGATCCCGCCCGGGTCAAGCGCCGCCAGCCCTGCCTCGCCCACCACCACATGCAGCGACGCCCGCTTCTGCGTCCCCGCCTCCGTCAATAGCAGCGTGCCTTCCTCGAAATCGAACGCCGCCAACCCGCGCCGCCCGCCAGGAATCTTCGCATCCGGCTTCGCCCAATGCAGCCGCCCCGCAATCATCAGATGCACAACCAGCCACAGCCCGCTATCCACGCCGATCGCGATTCGCTTCCCCACCCGCCGCACACCCGTTACGTTCCGGCCTTCCGCATCCGGCAACGGCGGCTCAGCCGTCCGCAACAGAAAAGGGCTCCCCAGCCGCACCCGCCGTAGCGTCCTGCCAACGATTCGCGACTCCAACGCCTCCACATAAACGGTAACGTCAGGAAGTTCCGGCATCCGCGCCCCTATATCTTCATCCGCACCCGAGCCCCGCTCCGCGCCGATTCGTACGCGCCGAACACAACCTCCAGCGCACGATAGCTGTCATCCACATCGAGCGGAGCCGGTTCCATCCCCGAAAACGCTCGCGCCATCCTCTGCACGAAAGGCGTGTAACCGGAAGGCCCGCCCACCGTGTCAATCCGTTCGGTCTTCCCCGTCGCATTCGAATACCATGCCAGCAAAGGCGCAGTGTGCCGCCGCATCTCGAGCCACCCCTTTGAGCCCCATAGCTTGATCATCGTGTGATAGCCCTTGTCGAGATAGTAAGCCGAGTGCAGTGTTCCAATCGTCCCGTTATCGAACTCCAAGGTCGCGCACGCCGAGTCCTCCGCGTCAATCGGCTCCCCGCCCGCGTTGGCCGTAAACGCCGACACCGCCCGAATTCGCGAGCCGCTAAGATACGCCGCCAGATCAAGCCAATGAATCCCAAGCCAGATCAGATGCCCGCCCCCCGCCCGCGCCTTCGACGCGTACCACGATTGCGGATATCCCGGACGCCGCAATCGCGTCTGATCCGCCACGATATGCAGTTGCTGTCCGTAGATGGTGCCGATCGCGCCCGCCTGCACCAACTCCCTGGCCCGCTGCACGATCGGATCCACGCGATTGGCAAAAGCCAAAACAAGCTGCCGTTGTCTGGCTTTTGCCTTCACCGACAACGCCTGAAAATCCTCGAGCCGCACACAAGCCGGCTTCTCCGCCAATACATGCGCCCCCGCCTCCAGCGCCTTCGCGATCACCGGCGGACCCAGCCGCGCCTCCATCGTCACCAACGCCATCTCCGGTTTCTTCTCACCAAGCAGCTCATCCGGATCCCGGTACACGCCTTCCAACCGCCCGCCAAGAGCCGTCCGCGCCGCCGCCACACACTCCCCCGACGGATCGCAAATCGACACCGCCGCGATTTCCCGAGTCTCCGCCAATGCCGGGATGTAGGCGCTCAAGTGCGGACCCGCCGCGTTGGTAAATAAAGCCGCGCGCATCGCCCTCATCGTAGCGCGAAAGGCCGCGGATTATTCTTGACAGCCATTGTGATCGCGCAACAAGGTTCGGCCCCAGCCGAAACGGCCACCACCACCCCAAAAAAGACGCAAGGCCCGCCCCGCGAGGGGACTGTCCCCGACATCCACCAGCCGACCACAACCATTCCCCAGCCCGCCCCCCCAAACCCAAAAGTTCGGCCCCAGCGGAAATATGGGGACTGTCCACCGCGGCCACAACCCCACCCCAAAAAAAGGCGCAAGGCCCGCCCCGCGAGGGGACTGTCCCCCATATTTCCCAAGCCCCTCCATTCCCCAGCCCGCCCCCCAAACCCAAAAAGTTCGGCCCCACCGGAAATATGGGGACTGTCCACCGCGGCCACAACCCCACCCCAAAA
>JBGSME010000163.1:0-7982 GCA_041740335.1 Bryobacteraceae bacterium
CCGCCCGCCCCGCTTCCAGCTGCTTCACGGCCGCGATGATCTTCTCTTCGCTGTGCTTCGTCTTCTTCATCTGAAAAACTCCTTGTCTCATTTTCGGAGCCCTCCAAATTATGCATGGCTTAGATTACCGGGGGCACGTCATGGCTCGATGCCGCCGGAAATTCCGTCCACCGCGCAAATGCATTCAACATCGTCCGGAACTGGAATCCCGAGCCCCGGAACTCAGCCACAATCCGGTCGAGCACGGGCTTGTCCGCCGGCGTCTCATGCCTCCCCAGCGCATACCGGAAGAAGCTCTTCACCACGCATTCCTGGCATTGCGGATTGGCCGCCAGCACTCGCCCCAACTCGCGCGGCGTCTTGAATTCCGACTCGCGAATACCGGTAACCCAACCCGCCGAGTCAATCGGAATGTCCACCGTCTTGGTCTCTTCGCGCCGGTTGTATTTCGGAATGTCCACACGCACCTTGGTTCGATGCGCTCCTACGCCGTCGAAATTCTCGAGGCCATATCCGATCGGGTCGATCAGGTTGTGACAGCTCGCGCACGACGGGTTCGACAAGTGGACCTGCAGCCTCTCCCGGTTCGTCATCGGCTTATCGCCGGATTGCACCGGAAGATTCGCATTCACGCCCGGCGGCGGCTGCGGCACCTGCTGGCACAGAAAATGTTCGCGGATGAACAAGCCGCGCGCCGTGATCGACGTGTCTGCTGGCTTGCTCGTCATCGCCAGAAACGACGCATGGCCCAGAATTCCCGCGCGGCCCGATTCGGCCGGCATATCCACCCGCCCGAACTCCTCGGCCGGCGATGGCAGCTTGTACAACGACGCCAGATCCGGATTCAGAAACGAATATCCCGCCGTGTATAGGTCCATGAAGTTCCCACCGTTCCACACCAGATCGGCCACCAGCCGCCGCGTCTCTTCCGTCATCGCCAGCGCCAGTTCACGCGTGAATTGCGGATACGCCCGCCGTTCCTTCACCATCGCCAGCACGGTGTCGAACCGGAACCATTGGCTGATGAATTCGTCCACCGCCTGACGCGCCTTGGCGTCGTCGAGCATCCGCGACACCTGCTTCTCCACACCCGCGGCCGAGTTCAACTCACCGCGTTCGGCGGCGCGGAACAAGTCCTCGTCCGGCATCGTGTCCCAAAGCATGTAGGAAAGCCGCGACGCGCGCGCATAAGCTTCGTGCCCCTTTACGCTCGTCGATTCCAGCCGGTATAAAAACGCCGGCGACTGCAGCATCGCTTCGATCACCAGCCGTGCCCGCCCGGTCTTGTACAATGCCCCGTATCGATCGAGCTCCGCCTTAGTCAGCGGACGCCGGAACGCGCGCCTCCCGAATTCAGCCACGAATCGCGGACCCGTGTCTTCCCCTCGCCAATTCGAGGCCAGCGTCTCGGCCGCTCCCAGGTACGCTTCGGCCAGAATCGGCGAAATGCTCTGCCCCTCGTATTGCGTCTTAAAGCCCTCGATAAAATCTTCGGGCGGGAACTGCTTCGATGGATTCGTGAAGTCGCCGAGCAGGTCGCGCACCGTGCGATCGTATTGCGAGTGCGTCAACCGCCGCAGCGCTTTCTTCTCGCCGGACTCGCGCGCGAAGGTCCGCCCCGCCTTGGCCTCCGTCGTCGCCAAGTGCCGGATCCAACCCATCCAAGCAGTCTCTTCCGCGCTCCCCGGCTTGATCCGGACCCCGCCGGCGTGCGCCGTTCGATTGGTCGGCTTCATCAGCAACAACGATTTCTCCGGATTCGTCCGGTCGACGAACGCGCGCAGCGAATCGCCGAACGCTTCCCATTCTTCGTTCGACGCCGACGTGTCCGGAAACACCAGCCGTGTCGTCGACGCCACGCCGTTGGCCTGATGGCATCCCATGCAGTCGGCCTTCTTCAACACCGGCATCGCATCGGTCACGAATGACTGCGCCGAGGCGCAAGCCGCCAATACCACCAGACAGAAAGCGAGTCGCATAGTCGACTATCATTTTATATCCACCCGACGATGACTTTAAGCCACCTCTTCGACCTTTCTCTGATCGCCCGCCGCGACGAGCCCGCTCTCGAGTGGCAGGATCAGTCCTGGACCTTCGGCGAAATCGACGCCCGTTCCAATCGCCTCGCACATCTCTTCCTCGACATGGGCGTGGAACCCGGAGACCGCATCTGCGTCTACCTCGCCAATTGCCCGGAACTCATCGACATCTATCTTGCCTGTATCAAGACCGGCATCATCTTCGTCCCCATCAACATCCTTTACCGGGAACGCGAGATCACTCATATCGTCACCGACGCAGAGCCTCGCCTGATCGTCACGCGATCCGATATGCCTGGCGTAGCGCCGCCGCTGTGGACTCCAGAACAGCTTTCCGAACAGGCCGCGAAGATGTCCGGCGAGCGCCCCCACGGGCCCACCAGCGGCGACACGTCCGCGGCGCTTGTCTACACCTCCGGCACCACTGGCGTCTCCAAAGGCGCAATCCTCACGCACAACAACCTCGCGGCGAATGCCATCAATCTCCTCGCCTGCTGGCAGATTTCGAATCAGGACCGGATGCTGCTTGCCCTACCGCTGTTCCACGTTCACGCTCTCGGCAACGGGCTCCACACATGGCTCGCCGCCGGATACCGCATGCGCCTGATCGAACGCTTCGAGCATCAGCGGGCCGCCGCCGAATTCGAAAGCTTCGCCCCAACGCTCTTTTTCGGCGTGCCTACGATCTATGTCCGTCTGCTCGACACTCCTCGCGACACGGCGCGCGCCATGTCCGCGCATATGCGTCTGTTCGTGTCCGGCTCGGCGCCGCTGCCGCCGCAAGTGCTCGATGGCTTTCGCGAACTGTTCGGGCACACCATCCTCGAACGCTATGGGATGACCGAGACACTCATGAATATCTCGAATCCCTATGCCGGCGAGCGGCGCGCGGGAACGGTCGGCTTTCCGCTGCCGGGAATTTCCATGCGCATTGTCGATGGCGAGGGCAGGGAAGCCGCCGCCGGCCAACGCGGCGAAATCGAACTCAAGGGGCCCAACGTTTTTGCCGGCTACTGGCGCCGGCCCGACGCCTCGGCAGCCGCCCTTCGCGACGGATGGTTTCGCACCGGCGATGTCGCCTCGCAATCCGGCGACGGCTACTACACTCTCCACGGCCGCAAATCGGATCTCATCATTTCCGGCGGGTTCAACATCTATCCCAGGGAAATCGAGGAACTGCTTCTCGAACAGCCCGGCGTAGCCGAAGCCGCCGTCGTCGGAGTTTCGAATTCGCTTCGCGGCGAGGTTCCGGTTGCCTACCTGGTTACGGCTGAGCCTGTTGACGCGGCACGGCTGGAACGGGAGTGCCGCGACAAGCTCGCGTCGTTTAAAGTCCCCCGCGCGTTCATCCGCGTGGACACACTCCCGCGCACCGCGCTCGGCAAAGTGCAGAAGCACCTGTTGCCGGATCCCGTCATTGAATAACGCGCTTACGCTCCCGCGCCCACCGCCATCAGCACGGGCGCGGCGGCGGTGGACCGCCGCACAATCAATTGCGTCTCGATGGCGTACTCCATGCCTGGCTCGCCGGTCTTGATCATTTGCCACAGAGAATCGAATGCAATCCGTCCGATCTGTTCCCGCGGCAGCGCCACGGTGGTCAACGGCGGCTGTGTGTGCTCGGCAAATGCGATATCGTCGAACCCGACCACCGATAGCTCGCCCGGCACGTTGACGCCATGATCGTGCGCGCACCGTAGCGCGCCGATCGCCGTCAGGTCGTTGGCCGCGAGAATTGCCGTAGGCCGCCTTGGAAGCCGGCACAGCGAATTGCACAAGCGATAGCCGCTCTCCACCGTAAAGTCGCCATCCAGCGCCGCCGTCGGTGTCAGGCCCGCTCGCGCCGACGCTTCGAGAAAAGCCGCCTTCCGCCGTTGCGCGGAAGGCAAATGCTCCGGACCGCCGATGAAGGCGATGTCGCGATGGCCCAGCTCCAGAAAATGTTCGATCGCCTGCCGGATCCCGTGCTCGTAATCGATCGCCAGGTTGCTCATTCCGGGGCCTACTTTTCCGAGGTCCAGATAGGTGGCCGCGATCTTCCGTTGGGCGAGCAGATCGATGACAGCGGGGTCAATCTGCGACGTCACCACGGCCACGCCAGGCACCTGCAAACCAACCAGCCGGTTTACACTGTCGAGCGTTCGCTGCGTGTCGTAGCTGGTGCCGAAAACCAGCGCGTCCATCTGGTGGCTGAGGGCCTCTTCCTGGAATGCCGCGGTTACCTCGGGGAAGAATGGGTTGCGCATGTCGCTGACGATCAGCCCCAACAAGCTTGAATGGCCCACCACCAGGTTTCGCGCCGCCTGGTTCAGCGAGTATCCCAGTTGCCGCACGGCGGCCATCACGCGCTCATGTGTTTCGGGAAGCGTGTTCCGCGTTCCGTTGATTACGTGCGAAACTGTTGCTGTCGAAACGCCGGCGAGTTCGGCGACATCCTTTATGCTCGCGTTGCCGGACTTCTTTCGCCGGCGCGATGAGTGAGGCATGCTCATATTGTTTTGCATCTCCTTGGCAGGGACGCGCTCTATCTCGACTTACTATGCTGCCGGAGTGTGTCCGGTCAAATTGTTCTTATCTAAGTTCGATCGTCTGAATTTCTAACGAATCCATTCGTGGAGCGTCATCCACTCGCGCAGCCGTTCGGTCCACGCGTCGGTCGGCAGTTTCTGCTTGCGCACGCCGAACCCATGTCCGCCGCGCTCATAAATGTGCAACTCGGCGGCTGACCCGGCTCGCCGCAGCGCGTCGAACAGTCTGGTACTCTGTATCGCTGGCACGGTCCGGTCGTCGGCCGCATGTACTAAGAATGCGGGTGGGGAATCTTTCGGAAATTCAATTTGCTCTGGAGCAGGCGCGTACATCATTCCGAGAAATAAAGGACGGCTGCTCAATCGATCCACCGGATCCGCCGCCGCGGCGTCTCCGGAATCGAAATGCAATCCTGTATTCACCACCACATTTCCGCCTGCGGAAAATCCCATGATCCCGATTCGATCGGGATCGATACGCCACTCCTTCGCATGTGCCCGTGTTACCCGGATCGCACGCTCGGCGTCGGCCAGCGCCCAATCCGCAATCTCGGATCGCATCTGTCGCGCCGCCGCGGCATCGATCCCCACCGGCAATACGCGATAGGTGAGCACGATCCCGGCCACGCCTTGCGACGCCAGCCAGCGCGCTACATCGTGGCCTTCCTTGTCGATCGCCAGATGCCTGTATCCTCCGCCGGGACAAACGATCACTGCCGTGCCATTCGATTTCACAGCGCCTTCGGGGAGGTGCACGGTGATGGTAGGACGCGAAACGTTTCGAGTCCGCCGCTCCCCGTCCGGATCGCGAGTGATCGTCACTGCGTCTGGAGTCTCGCTCGCACCGGGTGGAACACCGGGCCACAACGGTACTACCGTTTCGGCCTGCAGTACTCCGGCCGCCAGACTAAGGACAACTGTCACAATGACGGACCATGTCCGGGGGCTTGCGTTTGCCATGCTCTTTCGATCATACAGCGGAAGGTCCCCTAAAGGGGAGCGAGATTTGCGAATTGATCGAGCCAGGCGCTGAAGTGCGGGCATTCCAGTCGCATCCGAGCCACTCCGACGGACTGGGCTGCCAGTGTTCCGTCGATCACCTTCTTGTATGGAACAAGAGCCGAGATGCGCTTCGATGGCGCGGTCTCGGATCCGTCGCTGATGTCTTCCGGGCTGGGGAAAGATCTACGAATAGCGCCGAAGTGCTCCGACAGAGGTGGCTGATTGAGTGCTTGCGCGAGAGCATCCGGATCGCTGAACAGCAGCGCTTCGTACTCGTGCAGGGACAGGTAAGGAATGAATCGGTTGTTGGCGCGCAATCCGGAGTGCCGGCGGTCAACATCTCCCTTGAATGCCCGCTCGATTCGCGTGACCTGTTCGATCGAAGTTTACATTGTCAGGAAACGGCGTGCCAGGCCAGCCATGGCTGAGGCCGCAAGAGTCGATCATCGTCGAGCAGTAAGCCGTCTGGTCCTGCTTCAACTTGCAGGACAACATCCTTCCACACGCGGGCGTAGTTAGGCCTTCCTCCCTTGTGGCCGGGCGGCCCCAATATGCGCGCCCCAGCCATGATCATGTCGTGGTCCAACAAGGCTTCCGCCAAAGGACCCTCTACGAATGATCGTTCCGTGGCCCCTTCAACAACGAAGTAGACGCGCTTCACGAACCGCTCTTGCTTGCCACGCCAACCGGTTGCGCCGAGTGGTCCGGTCTGGGCCCCGCGCCGAGCACGTTCTTCTGCCACAAGTCGCCGAGCGAGTACTCCGCGAGCCAGTCGCCAAGGTCAATGGAATTCAGGCGGCGGAACGTCGATTCCCCGTTCGTTCTTTCGGCCACGATCACGTCCTCCGGAGCAAACTCATTGAGCAGTTGTGCCGACTGCGTCGAGATGATCACCTGCCCGACTCCATCGGTTGCCTGCTGGAACAGATTCCCCAGCAGCGTTAGCGCATACGGGTGAAGGCCAAGTTCGGGCTCGTCGAACAGCATGGTCGCCGGCGGCCGAGGCCGAAGAAGCGCCGTGGCCAAGCAGATGAACCGAAGCGTTCCGTCAGAAAGCTGAGTCGCTCGGAACGGGTAACGGCGCCGGGCCCCAAGGCCTCGTTATCGTTGAGCGCATGGGAGCGCCGCACATCGGCGGAAAGGCTCGTATCGTGAAAGTGATACACCACCCAGCCCGCGATCGCGCGGAATACCAACAAAGCTATCCTACGGTCGGTCTCAGCCTCTACCCGCTCCTTCAGTTTTGCTTCTGCGTGGCCGGTTCCAAGCAACTGACTCGTGTAGCCGTAGTCGCCGCGCCCCCTCCATGGCCGCGAGCGCAACCTGAAGGCGCCCTTTCACCACCCGCCGGGGAAGCGAGCCCCGGCTCGTCGCCGCCGCTTACCGCAGGGTCAACGTAACGGCGGGCGAAGTCCCCAGCGAGTTCGTCACCGTGACCGCGACGGACTGAATGGTGTCGATCACCGACGTCACGTTTGCCACGTCGCCGTTCAACGTCAGTGGAACGCTCGCTGAGAACAGGCTTCCGAAGTTAGCCGATTGCGTACCCTGATAGTAGCCGAGGAACGCTGCTTCCACGGGAAGGGCGAGCGAGGTGGTCTGCACGTTCTCGCCGGAGGTCGGTGTGAACTGCAGGTTCATCCGCGTTACGGAACGGTTGGGGGAATACCCGTTCACCAGCAGCGTCAGCACGTTGCCCACGCGGCTGGAAACGGAAACGCCCAGCACCACGGGTGCGCCGGGGGCCACGCTGAGCGTTGCCTGGGGCGGTGCGGACGGTGTGAGGTTGATGCCGCCATCGGTGGTGTTGATGGCCGGCGTGATCACCATGGTGCCCGCTACGCTGCCGCTCTGGACGCGAATCTGCGTCTGGTTGTTCGGAAACACGGCCCGCGTCGTATTGGCCGGGATCGTGAAGTTCACCGTGCGGCCCCCGGCGGCGAACTGAACGGCCGGATCGTTGGCGAACACGTCGGAGCTGAACGCGAGAGTCAACGTACCGCTCAGCGCGAGCGGATAGGCGTTGGCGAGCGTCAACCCGATTGCCGGTTGGGACAGTGCGGACTGCGTGCCGGAAGCGCCTTCGAAGCGAATCGCGGGCAGAGGCGGTGGAGCGTTGCCCGCGCCGGACAACGTGAAGCTCAGGTTATCCACGCGGAGCGTCGCGGTTGAGGTTCCGAGAGCGACGGGCGCGAAAGCGATCCGGAAACCAGCCGATCCGTTCGGAGCAAGCTGGATCGGCAGCGCCGGCAGATTCTCCAGTACGAATACCGTGGAAGGCGCGGCGAGCCCGATCGAGGAAACGGTGACGGGCGCGTTGCCGGTGTTGGTCATGGTGAACTGGAGCCCGCCCGAGGATCCCACCGCGGTGGGCGTAAAAATCACCGTGCCGTTCGACTCTACCGCGCTCGAG
>JBGSME010000164.1:0-10465 GCA_041740335.1 Bryobacteraceae bacterium
CCCGAAGGCCAGCCGGCCGCCGGCGGGCACTTTGACATCGAAGGTGATCGACGAAGGCGCCGCTGCGTGCATCGTGTTGCGGTACTCGTCCTGCTTGCCGACGTTCTTTCGGCCGGCTGCCCCGGAGAATCGCAGCCGGCGCGGCACCAGTTCGATAGAGCTGACTGAGACCAGATGTGTGGTGCTATCGGTGGGCATGATGGCCAGCGAGCGCCCATAGGTGGCGGTGTTCAGATTGACATCGAATGAGTAGACCTGATACTCGCGCGGAGGAGCCAGCTTGTCCTTGAGTTCATAGTCGCCGATGCGAACTTTGATCTCGCTGCCGCCCTCGGCCATCATCCGGATACGAATCGCCTGGTAGCGGCTCCAGTCAATCGACAGATCCTTGGGCGCCAGGATCACCGGCGAGCTCCCTTCGCCCTGCACAACCAGTTCGTTGTTGCGAAAGCCCATGCGACCGCGGATGAGTTGCCAGGGCGTCGGCTGGCTGAACGTCTTCCACGCAATGGGGTCAGCCAAGGGCGCGGAACGTGCCGCGGGCGCCGCCGAAATCAGGGCGCTCTTGAGGTTGTCATCGAACCGGAATATTCCGGCGCTCTGTGAACGCGCCGGCGTCACGGCAGCCAGGCAAAGCAGAAAAGCTAGAGCGATTCTTCCCGTTACCACTGGAAGCGGAGCGAGAACTGAATGATCCGGGGAGCATTCGGCTGAGTGCTCAAATCCTGGAGGCCGGTGGTGGCGTTCGGTTCGTTGTCCAGCGGATGATTCAGGGCGTTGAAAAAGTCGGCTGTGAACCGGAAGCGGTAGCGTTCCTTGAAGACAAAGTTCTTGAACAGAGATGCGTCGACGTTCCATTGGCCGGGGCCGCGGAAAAAGTTTCTCGCGTTCCAGTTCACATTATCGGTCACCGAAGTGAGGCGGACCGTGCCGTCGCCAAGAACCTGCGCGATCTGATTGTTGAAGTTCGAGCCGAGAGGATGGTAGACGCGCTGGCCGCGATCGACGGGAATGAGGGACTGCAGTGCGCCTGCATCCACGTTGCTGGCGAGCCTGGGGTCGAAGTCGCCACGGAACCAGAGGCGCTGCTTGCGTCCGGCGAAAGTCATCTCCAGCCTTTGATCTGCGCTGAGCGTCGGATCGCCGAATAGCCAACCGCCCGGAGACACGCTCAGCCAGCGGCCGCCGCGCCATTCACCGATCGAGGCAATTTCCCATCCGCCGATTACGGCATTCAGCAAGCCATGCGCGTTGCCCGCATACTTCTTCCCCTTGCCGATAGGCAGTGTGTAGATCCCGTTGTAGCGGACGCGCTGGGCAGGAACCTCGCGAGCATTGTAATAAATCAACTTCAGGCGCTCATCGAAAGAAAGGTTCGGCGCGCCGAGCAGGTTGATGTTCTCCGGCACGGTGTTGCCGCCATCGGTGCCGTTGACGTTCCCGTTGCCGCTGGTGAACCCGCCGACATCGGTAGTGTTGAGGGCGCGGGTGAAGGTGTAGAAGACCTGGTAGGCCAGTCCGCTCGAATAGCGCCGCTCAAGCTCCGCCTGGAAGGCGTGGTTATTCGAGTAACCGGTGTGGTTGGCTGCATTGAAATTCCAGTTCCGGTTCACCCGGCGGAGGTCGGCGATCGACGGGCGCGCCAAGCCCGTCCGTGCCTGGTAGTTATATTCCGATTCGATCGAATTGATGTTAAAACGCTGCTCGAGGTCACGGCCGTGATTGCCCGTATAGCTGAGCCGGAGCGCAGTCTCCTTCATCACTTCCTTTTCAATCGTAAGGTGCCACGACTCCATCCGGTTATCGCGCCAGCCCGTGCTTTGCCATGGCATCATCGACTGGGCGTTGGTGCTCAGGATAATGGTGCCGTTGGTGTCCACGGCTGCCTGCCCGATAAAGTCGTTCGCCTTCGGAGCGTTTTTCAGGGCGTTGAACGGCACCAGCCCGTTCCCATTACTAAGGTTATTGGAGAACCTCAGGTTGAGCGGTGGATTCGAACGTGAAGTCTGGAGGATCTGCGACAAAGGCATGGTCCAGTAATATTCACCGAAACCCGTGCGCAGAATGAAACCCTTGCCGAGCCGCACCGCCGCGCCCAATCGCGGACCGAAGTTGTTGTTGTCGGCCGGAATCAGGTTGGGCGGGAGGCCGGCTTCGTCAGCGGTTCTCCAGGTGAGTCCCCGGCCGGCCCAGGATGCCAGCACCGCCGGAGGGATGCCCTGGATTTGTTCCATTTTCACGTTCTTCGGGGTGATCACTTCGAACTTGTTACTGAAGCTATTCAGATCGACATTCACCAAGCGGTTATACTTTTCGTTGTAGACGGTCCACTTGTCCCACCGCATCCCCAACTCGAGAGTAAGGCGCTGGTTAACCTTCCAACTGTCGTGGGCATAGAGACCGATCTCCTTCTGCTGGAAGTAGAAGAAGCCGCGATTGTACTGATTGGAAAGAAAAGTAGGAAGGCCCAACAGCGTGCTGGCAAAACCTGAGCCCGTGAAGGCCAACTGTTCGTCGTTGACGGCATCATACTTGGCCGTCCAATCTCCGTAGAACGAGTGCGATCCCTGGGCCTGCTGCAACTCGCGGATGTTGTTGTACTCCAACCGCAGTTTGCCGCCAAACTTCAGCGTATGCTTGCCCTTGATCCAGGTCACGTTGGTGTCGAGCTGATGCGCGGTCAGATTCTCGTCCTTGCGGTTGTCGCCATCCCAGCAGCCGTAGTAGAAGAACGGCGCATCCGTGCAGATGGTGGGCCAGCCGGTGACTCCAAAAGGATTGGGTAGCCCCAGTTTATTGGCCCACTCCACGTCGTTGGCGAGCGTACCGGAAGATTTAGGCGCCCGGTTGGCGGACAACTGCACTTCGCTGATCAGTGTCGGCGACCAGGTGCGATTCCAGCGAGCGAAGATCGAATAAACCTTGGCGTCGGTGAGTCCGCTGCCGCCGGCGTCGGTAGTACCGACCTTTGGAAAACCAAAGCGGCCTCCAAAGAGCTTGTTCACGAAATGAGTTCGCGTGAAGCGTCCGGAGAGGTTGTCCTTGGAGGTGAGGATGTGATCGCCCTTCAAGGTCATCGTGTCCCCGTTGTCCTGGTTCGGATAAAAGGCTTGAAAGTTGTTACCGATGAACGGATTTTGGCTCGCCGTATTTCCGGCCGGGAGGGGCGAGATGTCCTGCATGGTTTTGGCGAAGGCAGTGATGCGGCTGGTGGGAATGCGGTTGCCGGTAAACGGCGTCCGCGATCCGCCCACGCCGCTGGTCAATGGATCGTAGATCGTGTACCTGTTGCTGTTGGTATCGACGTAGTTGCTGAAATCGCCCGCCCAGATCTCGGGCGTGGGCACCGCCGCATTCGCAAATCTGGCTTGACGAAGCCGGTTGCCTTCATAGGCAGCAAACCAGAAGGTTTTGTTTCGGATAATCGGTCCTCCGGCGCTCAGACCGAATTCGTTCCGGATGAGCTGAGCAGGCTTGCTGAAGTCCTGCTTGGCTCGGGCACGCAACCCGCCGAAATTGTTCCGGTGGGTCTCAAAGCCGGTGCCGTGGAACTCGTTGGTGCCGCTCTTGCTAACCAGGGTGATGGTTGCGGGGCGCGAGTTGGCCGCGCTGGACCCTACGGTCTCGATGCGGTACTCCTGGATCATGTCCAAGCCCGGCGAAACTCCGCCGCGCAGGCCGCCGCCAAACCGGTCGACTAACGAAATGCCGTCGAGCGCGATGTCGGCCGAACCTACCTTCATGCCGTTGACGCGTGGCACGCCACCGCCTTCCACACCCGGCGTGAGGTTGAAAAGATTTCGCACATCGCGCCCATCCAGGGGCAATTGCCGGATGCGCTGGGCATCTTTTACATCGTTGATCTCCATGCCTACCGTGGTGATGGCCGGAGCGGCTCCGGAGACTTCCACCACTGCGTCAACGCTGCCCAATTCCATCTTGGCGTCGATGGCGGCAGTTTGCCCTGCTCCAAGAGTAAACGTCGCGTTCCATTTCTTGAAGCCGGCCGCCTCTACTGTCAGGGACTGCGGAGCCGGCTGAACCGCGCTGAAATAGTAGGAGCCAACCGAGGTGGTCTCGAGAGTCTGGGTAGCACCGGTGACCATATTTGTGAGGGTCGCCTTGGCGTTGGGTATGGCCGAGCCGGTTGGATCGAGGGCGGTGCCGCGAACGATTCCCAGGCCGGTCTGGGCGGAGAGTTCCGCACCAGCCAAAAGGAACAGACCCCATAGGACAAATCGCATAACACCTCCTAGCGGAGTAGCCTACAACTTGGTGGTCCCACTAACGTAGAGGATTGCCGTAATGCATGTCAAGCCACCGAGCCTCGTCATCCACCCGGGTATCTGCCTTTGAAGCCCGCCTATTCCTCCAGCCGTGCCTCAGCCAGCCCCTTTACCGGCACGTTATGGGCTTTGGCGTAGGTTCGGATCACTGCTTCGAGGTGCGTCAACCACTCCTCGAGCCGGATGCTTTGCTCGGGCGCGTACATGTAGCCAAGGTCAGCGGTACGGTCCGCAAAGTGATCTTTTGTGTCGTCCAGCACGTGAACAAAGGCGCGGCCGGCGACGGTTTGGCCCTTGGGATACCGGCTCTTTTCGAACACGGCGGTCATGTTCTGAAACGTCGCCGCACCGTCGGAATGCAGACGGGTGATGGCGCGGTGTGCCTGCACGAGCTGCGCCACCGCTTCCACATGTTTGCCGCGGCGCGCCGAATTCGAGGCGTTCACAAAAGACCGCTCCGCCGCGGCAAGTCCATCGATCAGCCGGAAGTGATGACCCGCAAACCGCGCCAGCGACTCAAACACTTCGAGGGCATATCGATTCCGCTCCGCCGCCCCGATCTGCGTTTGGAGAGAGTGAATCAAACGTTCGGACTCGACGATCCGCGGGCGCGACTCGGCGATGAACTTTTCATACGTCTTGCCAAAAGCAGATGCGAAATTCAGATCGGCCGCCCGCGGCAACGGCGGCGGCTTGAGAGTGAGATCGAATCGTGCGGTACCGATGCCCTTTCCATACGAGTTTCCATAGCCGGGTTTGCGGACTCGGGAGACCGTGCGGTCCCATAGGCGCTGCCAGGCCCGCGCCTGAGTCTGAAGCAGGCTGTAGACTTCCAGCATCCCTTCCGAGCGCGAACCATAGAAGAGGCGCATGAACTCGGCCGTGTGCTGCTCTACCGCCGGCGTTCCGGGCGTCCAGGCATATTGAGCTACAGCAGACCAGCCCAGCCAGAACGTTTCGGTGTGAAGGCCGGAATCGTCCCACGCCGCGCCGAATGCGCCGATCGGGTTTGCCTGCCAGATGCGGCTTCGAGCGAGGTCCTGAAACGTTGTGCGCAAACGTCCCGATGGCAGGCCACGCTCGAACTCACCCGTGGGCGCCTCCGACATATCCGGCAAGTGGTCTGGGAACAGGTACTCGGCCCCTTGCGTGGAGGTGTAAATGAGCTGGCGCATCCCCAGCGCTTTCTCGTGCGGCGCATATTCCGGTTCGCCCATCACGCCGTCAATCAGATCCGGCGGCAGCAGGGGAATGTGTTTGTCCAGCACAGGGTATTCAACCCAGGCGAGCATGCGGCGGCCACGGGCGGCGAGGTGGTCGTGAGCACGTTTGGCAAACTCGATCCACTTTAGACTGCGGGTTTCGTCGTTGTAGGGCTGGCCGCACTTGCCGCAGATTCCAGCGTAGTAGACCTCGTCGGTGGAGACGAAAAAGTAGCCGACTCCTTTGGTGGCGGCGACAACGTCATCATACACGCTGAAAATCAGCTTGTAAGCGTCTTCGTCGCACAGGCACGCCTGATAGTTGTTGCCGTCGGCCTTCAGGTGTGCAAAACGGGGATGCTTGAGCACAAAGGCAAGATGCGCCGGCGACTGCACCACCGGGACCACCTGAATGTAGCGCTCCAGGCCATAGTCGACGATTTCCTGCAATTCGGCCGGCGTGAACGCGCCCGGCGCACCGATTTCGGGATTCGACGGGTAGGCGAACTTGTCTTCAAGCTCGAAGCCGATCATGTTCACCTTCATGCGGGCCGACCAGTCCAGGTAGTGCTTCACTGTGGCCATCCGGTCCTGGTGATGCTTGGCGTCCCAATGGAGGAAGCGGAGAGGCAGGCGCGGCCAGTCTTCGATGGTGGCCTCCGGCAGCATGAGGCGGTTGCGCGCGGTGTCGCGCCGGAGCAACTGTACCAACGTTTGGACACCGTAGAACAGCCCGGGCTCTCCATTGGCGGTGATTTCGATTGAGCCTGGCGAGATGGTCAGGCGGTAGGCTTGCGGCACTACGAGCGGATCGCCCTCGGCGGCCACAGCGCCCGGTTTGATCACCAGCCGAATTACGCGGGACGAAGCGAGTTGCAAGCGCACGCCGTGAAACTCGGCGAGGCCCTCGCGCAGTGTGCGCAACGCGATGTGAGTATCGGGAAGAGAACCGGCATCGGCCCGCCAGCCGCCCTCGAAGTCCACGTCACCGGCGCCGAGCGCGACCCGTTGAGGCGTGGGAATTACCGAGTAGCCGCGCTGCCAAAGCGCCGTGGTGCCGGTTTCGTCGCCGCCTGCGATGACCGGCAAGCAGCAGACAAGAGCAAGGCCAATCCAAATTCGCATCCGTTCATTAGAGCATCACGGCACGGTCAGTCGAAAATTGAGTTCGAGTTCATGGGCCCGCACGTACTTTCCGGGCCGCGGCTTCGGTAGGATCGGAACCGAAAGACGGCCCACGGCGTAGGTGATGCTGGTTTCTGGCGCGTCGGCGTAGGGATTGTGCGGGTAGACGGGCCAAGTGAAGGTCGCGCCCTCTGGGAGCTCGAGTGTCCAGCCTCGATGAGAGATGCGGCCATTCAACTCCGCGGCGGAGAGTTCAAATCGCCCGGCACCCACCATTACTCTCTTTCCGGCGCCCGTCTTGAGAGGCTCTCCCGATTTGAGGACCAGTTGCAGATTCAAGCGCGTATCCGGTCCGGGCGTGCCGCGGCCGCTGATGATGAATCGCAACTTCACACCTGCGCCTGCAATGGCGCTGTAGAGATCGGTGAAGAAAGTGTTGTAGGCGAGCGAGAGGCGGTCTTCGCCGCCGATTCCGCCCATCTGGAGGCGGCTGCTCAGCGGCATGTGCACGGTCTGTCCGGCCACCTGCTCAGTGAACGTTGCGAGTTCGGACTGGCGCTTGGAGTTCGCTCCGGTGATGATGAGCCCGGCCTGCTCGTGGAACACGCTCAGGTGGCTTTGGCGGTCGAGGTAGAAGCGGCTGTTGATCGCTTGCGTGTCGATAATACCGGAAAGCGCAACCTGCCACGGCCCGCTCTTGCGTATGCCGGCCGGCGCCTGCTGCATGCGATAGACGTAGCGCGCCAAACTCGCGGGTGCCGGCCGCACCGGCCCCTCGTGGTAGTAGAGCGCGTCCTGCGCCAGGCGCCCCAGCGCATCGACGGTGAGAGTCCGGGGCTTGAAGAAGCGCGCGAGAAACTCAGCATAGCCGCGCCCATCCGGAAAGTGCGAGAAGGCAAATTGGCTCCAGGCGCTGACGTTCCAGTGGCGGTTGCGGTCATTGATTACGTCCACGGGAGTGCCGTCAAGAAACGTGAAGTGCTCATGAAAGGTCGTGGCGCGCCGCAAAGCGGGTAGCACCGCGGCATCGCGCGAGTGCTCGTAGTAGACGGCCAGAGCGGAGAGAGTAAGGTGGTTGTAGCCGATGGTGGGTCCATTGCGGCTGTGCTCTCCCCAATAGCCGTCGGCGGTCTGCTCGGTCAGCGCGTAGCGGCGCAGGATGCGCGCGCCGAGTTGTTCCCAGGAGCGATTTCCGAACACTCGGCCTCCCAGATAGAGGTTCGCCGCCCAGAGCGCATAGTGGTTCGGCGAGGTGCCGATGTAGGGTGAGTTGTACCAGGGGAAATCCAGCCGGTCTGTAGCGTCTTCCACCAGCAGCGCGATGTTTTTCTCCAGTTCGCGCTTCCATCGCGTGCGGCGAGCGGGACCCAGCGCATTGCCGAGCAGGCGGTAGGCTTCGAGCCACATGTAGTCGTCCCAATCGCTATCACCGCGCTCCTGATATGCGCCCTTCTCGTTCTCGGCGGCCAGCAGATCGCCAATCCGAAGGGCGAGATCGCGCATCTTGGGATCGTGATTCCTGGCGTAAAGAACGGCGGGAGCCAGAATCGCATAGGGGAAATGCCGCCAGCCGTCTTCGGATTCGAGCGACTTGAGGCTGGCGGCCGGGTTAGCGTCGAGTTTGGCCGCTACCTTCTTTGAACCCGCCTCGAGCAACGGAAAATAGCGGGCCGGCAATTCGGCGGCTGGCGCCATGAATGCCAATGCCAACGCGACTGCCGGCAGGCGCCGCGCCGTCACGGCACTTTCCACCCGTAGCGATGCAAATGGTGGCGGTGCAGTTGGAAGGCCTGATACAGCGGCTCGCGGCCGTAGCGCACGTCCGGCGTGAAGTGATAACTCCAGGTTTCGTTGTCCAGCAGCACGTCGATCGTCGTGCCGGGCGGCGTGTCGGGCGCCAGGCGCACCAGGCTGGTGCGTTCTTGCGCGCTGGTCCATTCGAGTTGCTTTTGTTCCTGGAGATCCGCGATCTCACGCAGCCATGGGGTTTCCGGGTAAACCTTCGCGCGATGCCAGTTGTTCTTATCGAAAGGGTCCAGGCCCTGCGGCGTCCGTACCCAGATGGTGGCCTCCTCACCCGGTTCGAGGCGTCCGTTCCCATTGCCTTTTCCTTCCGTGATTGTGCGCGTGATGGCGGCGCCTCCACCCTGATTGCCTTTTTGGCGAAACACGGAGAGAGTGAGAGAGCGGCCGTCGATCACCTCCACGGCATCGGGCGGCGGCAGTACCTCGGGAATAATCTGCACGTCGATGTTGCGCTCCACCGTGCGGCCTCCGTCGAACACGAGCGTCAACTTCAACCGCGCCGGTTCAAAGTAGCCGTCGCCCGATGCAAACCGCACACGCAATTGATTGGATAGGTCCATCTGTTCGCCTGCGCCGATTCGTTCGATCCGCACTTCGCGGTCCAGAATATGCACCGTGGGGTACTCGGTGCTCAGCCGTGCTGTGACGTGTTGCATCGGTTCGGGGCGCGGGTTGTAGACCTTCACTTGCAAAGCGGCTTCGCGGCCAGGCCAAACGCGAGAACTGGCGGGCGGAAAGATGACCGGGGCGGCGGCGGAGATGCCCGGACCGGAAAAGCTCACCTGATGCCCATCCCGCCCCACCGTAAAGCTGAGGCATCCCTCATGATCTGCCTTGATTGCGCGGCGGCTTGCAACGCCGGTTCGAAGGTTGAAGTCAATGAGTTGATATTCGCGATCCGGCGAATATCGCGGCGGACTCTTCAGGGAGATCATTCCATCAGAAGCCCGCGGGCCATCCGGAGCCCACTGGCGCGTGCGCACGCGCAGGCCACTGGCGCTAGCGTCCTCCAGATACTTGATTCCCTGGCCTTCGATGTGCCAGCCGTGCACGCCGGCTGCATCGTAGGGTTCGGTATGGCTCCAGGTTTCGGGGTCTGAATCCAGCTTTGCGTTCTCGAAGGCGCGCGCATGGAAATCGAAGGTCTCCCCGATCGAAGTGGCCCAGTGCCGATGATACTCGTCGCGCCGATACTCGTAATCCACCTTCTCGTCCCGCGCATAGGCGGCGTGGGTTTCCTCGTGATACTGGCTGATATAGTCGCCGCTGGCACGGATGAGCCGCACCATGCGGCCCTCGTGATTGGCCACGTGATCCTTGGGTCTCCACAGCATACGCCGCCCTTTGGGGCCGACATAAAATTCGGGACCGGGATTGAAGGCCGACGCGCTGCCGATGAGATCCGGATAGCGGGCGCTGAGCCACAGGCTCATGAAGCCACCCATACTGAGGCCCGAAGTGGCGCGGTGCCTGCGGTCGGCGATAGTCCGGAAGGTGGCGTCGATGTGCGCCGCGAGTTCCTTGAAATATTCGCCGAAATCATACTCTCCGCCATCGATGCGCACGTCGTACGGAGACCCTCCGTAAAAGCCCGTGTAGTCGCGTGCCACATACCCGTCCGCGGCGACGACGATCGCCGGATGCGAATCCACCCACGCGAGGATTTTGGGCACCGTGTCGGCTCCGTCGTCGTAGCGCTCGAGCGTGTAGCGGTCACTATGGCCGTGAAAGTAGTAGATCACCGGATAGCGTTTGCCGCTGGTCTCATAATCGGGCGGAAGAAACAGCCGGTAGCGGCGCGGCTCGCTCATCACCTTCGAATCATGCGCGCGGTCATGCAGGATATCGACGTAACCGTGACGTGCGAGGAACTTGAAGTAGCCCTCGTAGTCGAACTTGGTGGCCCCGATCTCGGCCTCGGTCAGGCGGATCACCTCGCTCAGAGGCCGCTTGCCATCGCACCAGTAGAGTGCGATCGAAGGCGGCAGAGTCCACGCACCCGACGGATAGCCTTCGCGTTGGTCAGGCGCGAGGTCATCCAGCGGA
>JBGSME010000165.1:0-6442 GCA_041740335.1 Bryobacteraceae bacterium
CCTTCGCGGCCTTTGCGCTTGGGGCGATGGCGTTCGGCCAATCGGGCGGGGAGTTGCGATTTGTGCTGCGGGCGGATCCGAAGACGTTCGATCCACTGCAGGTGGCCGATGAACCCTCCGAGACCGTGCGCTATCTCACGGCCGGCGTATTGATCCGCATACACCGCATCAACCAGACGGCGGAGCCGGAATTGGCGACGGCGTGGAAGATTATCGACAACGGCCGGCGGGTTGAGTTCGAGCTGCGCAAAGGGGTGAAGTTCTCAGACGGCACGCCGTTTGATGCGAAAGACGTGGTGCACACGTTCGAGCGGGTGACCGATCCGAAGCTGCACTCGCCGATCGCCGACGCTTTTCGGGGGGGGGCGGGTTCGGCGAAGGCGATCGCGCTCGGGACGCACAAAGTTGCGGTTGTGTTTGCGGCGCCGGTGGCCGGCGTGGAGAGGCATTTCGATGCGCTGGCGATACTGAGCAGCCGGTCACCCAAGCCGGATAAGGCGGTGCTTGGTCCGTTTGTGGTGGCGAGCTATCAGCCGGGGGCGTCGATTATGCTGGCGCGGAATCCGAACTATTGGAAGAAAGACGCGGCCGGGGGGAAACTACCGTACCTTGACTCGGTGCGGATCGATATCCTGCAGAATCGCGACCTGGAGCTGATGCGGTTCCGGCGGGGCGAGTTGCACTTCATTTCGGCGCTGGACGGGGATGCGTTCGAACGGCTGAAGAAGGAGAAGCCGGAGACGGCGCGCGATGCGGGCGTGTCGCTCGAATCGGAGATGGTGTGGTTCAATCAGACCGACCGGCCGGCGCTGGACCCGTCGAAGCGGGGATGGTTCCGATCCACGGAATTCCGGCGAGCGATGTCGCTTGCGATTAACCGGGCCGATCTGGTGCGGTTGGCATACAAGGGATACGCGCGGCCGGCGTCGGGTCCGGTATCGCCGGTGAACAAGGCGTGGTTCAACGGATTGTTGGCGGCGCCGGCGCAGGATAGGGCGGCGGCGATGGGTCTGCTGACTTCGGCGGGATTCCGGCGGGAGGGGAACATACTGCGTGACCGGGAGGGCAAGGCGGTAGAGTTCTCGATTATCACCAATGCGGGCAGCAAGGTACGATCGCGGCTGGCGGCGCTGGTGCAACAGGACCTGGCGCAGATTGGGGTGAAGGTGAACGTGGTAGCGCTGGACTTTCCGTCGCTGATTGAGCGGATCACGCGCAGCTTTGATTATGAAGCGTGCCTGCTGGGGCTGGTGAACGTGGATCCGGATCCGAATGGGCAGATGAATATATGGCTGAGTTCGGCGAGCAACCATCAATGGAATCCGAATCAAACCAAGCCGGCGACGGCCTGGGAAGCGGAAGTGGACAGGCTGATGATTGCGCAATCGGCTTCGGCCAATCCGGTCCGGCGGAAGGCGCTTTTCGACAAAGTGCAGCAGATCGCGGCGGAGCAGTCACCGTTTCTGTATCTGGTGAATCCGAACGCGTTGGTGGCGATTTCCCCTGGGCTGAAGAACGCGGCTCCGGCCGCGCTGGGACCTCGGGTTTTCTGGAATGTAGAGCATTTGCAGCTCTCGGCGAATCTTCAGGCAGCGCGATGAGCGGGTGCGGAACGGTGTTGGCGCTGGATATTTCGGTGGACTACGCGGGCAAGCCCGCGGCGCTTGACCGGGTGGCGTTTACGGTTGAGGCTGGCGAGACGGTAGGACTGATCGGGCAGAGCGGCTCGGGCAAGAGCACGCTGGCGATGGCGATCCTACGATTGCTCGACCGGGGAAGAACGTCGATACGCGGCGCGGTCCGATTTGCGGGACGGGATCTGCTGGCGCTTTCCGAATCTGAAATGCGGCGGGTGCGGGGCCGCGAGATCGGGCTTGTCCTGCAGAGTCCGTCGGCCTCGATGAACCCGGCGCTGCGCATTGAGGACCATCTGTCGGAAGCGTGGCGGGCGCATGGCGGCAACGGCTGGAGGGATGAGAAACCTCGCGTCCGCGAGCTGCTGGCGACGATGGGACTGCCGGCCGAGGAGGGTTTTTTGCGGCGGTATCCGCGCGAAGTAAGCGTGGGGCAGGCGCAACGGGTGATGATCGCAGCCGCCATCCTGCACCGGCCCAAGCTTTTGATCGCCGATGAGCCGACCAGCGCGCTCGACGCTTTTTCGGCGACCGAGGTATTGTCGCTGCTTGACCGGCTGAATCGTGAGATGGGAATGGCGGTGCTGTTCATCTCTCACGATTTGAGGAGCGTTGCGGCGCTGTGCGACCGAGCGGTGATTCTCGAACAGGGCCGGGTGGTGGAGGCTGGGGCCACGGGTGAGATCTTTGCCGCGATCACTCCCGGTGGGGGAATCGGCGCTGGACGACCGGTGCATCCGGCCGCACGGCGATTGGTGGAGGCGATGAGCACGCTCGACCGCGGGCTACGGCTGGAAGCGCAAGGATCTCAATTGTCGGCTTTGGCCAGTTCGCTTACGGAGGTGGGGCCGTTAGAGGACGAGGCGCCCGGCGCGGTATTGGGATCGGACGCGCGCAACGCCTGAGCCAGTTGAGTCATGCTCCGGCGGGAGTTTTTGGTCTTGTACATCTGGCGGTCGGCCTCAAGGAGCAGGGCCTCGGCGTCATCGCCATCGGCTGGGAAATAGGCGACGCCAATACTGAGGGTAAGTAAGTCTTCGCCGCAGACGTTGCGGCCGGCTTCGATGGCGACAGCATTCAGGCCCGCCAGGCGTTCGTTGACATCTTCCCGGCTGGCTCCGGGCATCACGACGACGAACTCGTCTCCACCCATGCGCGCGACGAGATCGTACTCACGGCAGAGTGAGCGGAGCCCGGAGCCGACAAGCCGAAGCACTTCGTTTCCGGCGAGATGGCCGAAGCGGTCATTGACGGGTTTGAACCCGTCGAGGTCGCCGACGAGCACCGCCGTGGTGGTACCGTTTCGGCGGGAGCGAGAGATCTCTTCGTGGAGTTGCATGAAGAGGGCGCGGGCGTTCGGCAATCCGGTGAGATAGTCAGTGGAAGCGGAATTCTCCACCTGTTCGAGCCGCTGGGTATTGTCGACGCAGACGGATAGTTTGGCGGCGATGGTTAGTAGGATCCGCTGATCGTCGAGAGAGAATCCATTGGGGGCAGAGCGGTAGAGGGCCAACGCTCCGAGCACGCCGGCGTCACTTGCGAGCGGGACCACGAGGGCGCTGTTGAGCCGGCTGAATTTACGAGGATCGTTGAGATATCCGGGCTCGACGGACGGATTGCCATTGCAGATGGGCGAGCGATGTTCGGCCACCCAGCCGGAAAGCCCTTGTCCAAGGGGAATCCTGAGCGAGGCGAACAACGCCCGATCTTCGCCGGAGACGTACTGCGGAACGAGTGCGGCCTCTCTCAACAGATATACGGCAACTGCATCGTGAGGGAGCAGCGCGGCGATTCTGGCCGCCACCACCGAGAGAGTGTCGGTGAGGCTCAACGACCGGGAGAGATCCTGGGCGATTTCAAACATCGCCTGCACTTCCTGGCGGGCGGCGGCGATCGATTGGACGAAGCCGGCATCGGCGTCGGCGGGGCGGAGGTCGGGTTCGGCCGAGTCGCCAGCGCCGGTTTCGGAAGTGCGGGCGGTAGTAGCCAGTTCGGCGAGTTCGGCGAGCCGGGAGCCGCTGCGCGCCTTGCCATCGAGGACACGGAAGTCCCGCGCCAGGATCTCGACGACGGCGGGATCGAAGGCGGTTCCGGATTGGGCGATCACTTCCTGCATGGCCTTTTCGAGCGGCAGGGCGGGGCGGTAGCTGCGTTCGGACACGAGAGCGTCGAGGGTGTCGACAGCGGCCAGGATACGCGCTCCGGCGGGAATTTCGTTGCCGCGCAACCCGAGGGGGTATCCGGTGCCGTCCCAGCGCTCATGGTGAGCGGCGACAATCGGGGCGACGGGATAGGGGAAGCGGACGCGTTCTAGAATGCCAGCGCCGACGAGGGGATGGATTTTCATCTTCTCGAACTCCTCGGCCGTCAACTTTCCGGGCTTGGCGACGATGTGTTCGGGGACGGCGAGTTTGCCGACGTCATGGAGGAGGGCGGCGGCGTGCAAGGCTTCCAGTTCGGTGAGGTTTAGGCCGAGTTCCTGGCCGACGGCGAGCGAGAAGACCTGCATACGATGAAGATGTTCATGGGCGCCGGCGTCCTTGGCGTCGATGGCGAGGGCGAGAGATTCGATGGTGCGCAAGTGGAGGGCGGCCATCTGTTCGGCGTGGTTTTTCTGATCTTCCAGGCGGCGGATGTAGCTGCGGTAAGAACGGAACAGGAGAAACAGCACTGGGGCGAGCATGAGAGTACTCTGCCAGCCGATCCATTGCTGAAGAAAATTGGCGAAGCCGGCGATCAATGCGCCTAGCAGATAGTAGGGAAACGCCCAGAACGAACTTTCTTTCCAGACCGGGATGATCGGCTTCTTTTCGGTGAGACCGACGACGAGAGCAAACGGGACGGTGCTCAACAGGAAGTAGGCCATGGCGGCGACGCCCACGTGAAGAGCCGGCTCCAATTGCAATCGGGACCACCAGGGCATTACATAAACGAAGTGCGCGCCGGAGGTGGCAATGGAACAAGCCGAGAAATTGAAGAGAAACTGAATGGTCTTGGGCCGCTTGGCAGCGTGCCAGGCGGTTTGGAACGAGGTGGACGCGCAGGCCACGAGCACGATTTCGCCCCACGACAGGTACGGAATCCCCACCAGTACCATCAGGAAGTAGAGCGACATGGTTCCTGTGACGTTGGGCAAACGCACCTTGAAGAGAGCCGCCAGCAATGTGGTGGCGAAAAAGAAGACGAACCGTGGGGTGTCGGCCGATTGCCACACCGATAGAGCCCAGAAGAACAGCGACAGCCCTCCGGACAGTACGGCCAGCAGATAGGAGCGCGCCAGTGGCGGGAACTTGCTCATCAAGGTTCAGGCGCGGCGATCTCAGTCAGATCGCCGCCTCTATCATGGATCGGCTGAGTGGGCGCGCCTGTTTAGAGTTCCTGGGAGGATCCGTCGATCTTATAGCCAGAGACAAGACGGCTGAGCAGAGAAAGTCGGTAGCCGGGCTCCTGCATGGTCAAAAAACGGCCTAGGGTGGCGAAAATCAGGCGGATACGAAAACCGAGGCCGGCGGCGAAGCCGAAGTGCTTGCCGATGTAGGAGGCGGCACCGTTGGCGGCGTCGGCGGCGAAAGCGGCTTTGAGGGCCGGGTCAGAGGGTTGCCACAAGGAGTCCTGCTGGTTCAGCAATGCGCGGATGTCGTCGGCGAGGAGGATTTTCTTACCGGCGCGGCGGATCTGGAAGGCCAATTCGACGTCGCCCCAGTGCTCTCCGTAGCGCTCGTCGAGGTAGTTGATGCCCTGGATGGTGCGCCGGCGGAGGAGGATGGCGCGACCGTCATGAAGGTCCGAGCCGGAGCGGAGGGCGTGGGGGTCCTGCCAGGCCCGCGCCGCTTCGGAGGCATCGGGCAGGGCGTGTTGACGCGAGATGGTATCCCCTTTTGAATCAATCACCTTAGGGCAAACTGCAAGCACGCCGGTATCGCTTTCCAGGCGCTTTGCGAGCGCCGTCACCGCACCTGGATCGAGAATTACGTCCGGGGAAATCAACAATACGAACTCGCCGCGGGCGGTGCGGAGACCGATATTGCGCGCCTTGGTCTGGCCGCAGAAATGGGGAAGGCGGAGCATCTGCACTTCCGGGAACTCGGTATCGATGGACTGGGAGCCGTCGCGCGAGCCGTTATCGACAACGAGGACTTCGAAGTCGGCGCGGTCCGGCGCGGACTCGAGCGCCTGGAGCGATTTCCGGAGTGCGGCGGCGCAGTTGAAGCTGACAATCAGAACCGAGACTTGTGGCGCTACTGCTTCCGATTGAGGCTGTTGCGCTTCCGGGGAATCGAGCATACGAACTTTTCATGGTAGCAGGGTGTGCAAATGGGGCGGCTTGTGGGGTGGGGCTCGGGTGCGCTGCATGGGCCGGTGGGGACGGCCATCGAGAAGCATATCGAGTAGGCGGTTGGGTCCACTCGGGTCGCGGTTCGGTTTGTGGTTATTCTGGGGAGGCGTCCAGGAATACTTGGTCCGGGCTGGCTTGATCGCCGATTGAAATACGAATGGATGGCCGGGGGCGCTCGAGGGTGGGGAGGACCAGGTTCACCTGATAGAGTCCGGCGAAGCCCGGCGCGGCGCCAACATAGGCCACGGCCTGGGGATCGAGGGTGCGGCCGTCGATTGCAACGCGAAACTCAGCGGCCCTTGCTATCCAGGCGGGGCTTTTCGCGAGTTGCCCGGGCAGGAGCGGCGGGTTGAGTTGGCCGAGGCCATTGGCGTAGAGCACGATCACCTCGCCCGATTTCGCGGGGCGGGCCGCGGTTACGAGAGAGCCATCGGCGCGCGTGGCAATCGCGGTGTCGCGACCGGCCAGGAAC
>JBGSME010000166.1:0-5963 GCA_041740335.1 Bryobacteraceae bacterium
GCTCGACTGAGGAGTGCGAGATGTCGCGCTCATGCCATAGCGCCACGTTTTCGAAGGCCGCCTGCACGTTGCCCCGCACCACGCGGGCAAGCCCGCAGATCTGCTCGCACACCACCGGGTTCCGTTTGTGAGGCATCGCCGACGAGCCCTTCTGTCCGGCAGCGAACGGCTCTTCGGCCTCCCTCACCTCAGTGCGCTGGAGATGGCGAATTTCGAGAGCGATCTTTTCGCATAGTGCGCACACCAACGCCAGATCGGATATGAACGCGGCATGACGATCCCGTGCAATTACCTGGGAGGCGATCGGCGCCGGAGCCAGGCCGAGCTTCTCGCAAATCTTCTCTTCCGCTTCCGGACTGATGTGGCCGAACGTCCCGACGGCGCCCGACAGCTTCCCTACGCGCGCGTCCTCTGCCGACGCCGCGAAGCGCTTTCGAGCGCGGCGGAGTTCGTCGTACCAAAGCGCGATCTTAAGCCCGAAGGTGATCGGCTCTGCCTGGATGCCATGCGTGCGCCCGATCTGCGGAGTGCGTTTGAATTCGTGCGCCCGTTCATGGAGGGCCGCGAGGAGTCTGTCGAGGCCGTCCAACAAAAGGCGGGAGGCTTCCTTCAATTGAAGTGCCTGCGCGGTGTCAACCACATCGTTCGACGTGAGCCCGTAGTGGAACCATCGGGACGCCTCGGCGGCACCGGCCGCGGCCATCGTCTCGGCGACCGCCGTGGTGAACGCGATCACATCGTGCCGGACTTCCCGCTCGATCTCAAAGATCCGGTCGACAGCGAATCCCGCATGTTTTCTCAGCAAACGCGCGGCTTCGTGAGGAACAACGCCGAGTTCCGCCAGCGATTCCGACGCGGCCAGTTCTACTTCAAGCCAACAAGCATACTTGTTGTGGTCACTCCATATCCGACCCATCGAGGTGCGTGTGTAGCGTGCAATCATCTGCTAACAGGATAGAGGACAAACGCCGCCTCGGGCACACCAGCCTTGCCTCGTGTCAGAATGCGATCCGCGTCACCCATCCGTCAATGCCACCCGCAATTGCAGGTTGAAAGGGGACTTTGGTTGGAAAATCGAACGAGGCGGTCAATCCGACCAGAAATGCACTGGTCCCGTTGTAGGCCAACCCGGCCGCGGTGTCGCTCGAGGATCCTCCGAGATACGTTCCAAACGACAGCGTATTCCCAACCGTGGTCACTTGCACCAGAAATGCATCGTAGGCGCCGCCGATGTTTGCCTGGAGCGAAGAGACCACTGGAAAGTTGTTCGACGATGTGTACCCAGCAACATAGGCACGGCGGCTCGAATCCACCCGAATCGAGGTAGCCGCGTCGAGGCCGCGTCCGCCCAGATAGCTGCTGTAGAGCCGCAATCCGTCGGAATTGACCTTGGTCACAAAGCCATCGTAGGTGCTCCCGCCGCGTACCGGCTGGAAGGCATTCAACAGCGGAAAATTGGTCGAACTGGTAACGCCGGCCACATAGGCGTTGCCGAAGGCATCCACCGCCATCGCGTTCGCGCATTCAGTGCGGCCCAAGCCGCCACCGTTTCCGCCGAGATAGGTTCCGAAAATGAGGTTCGCCGCATCGCCGTCGAAACGGACCACAAAGGCGTCCTGGCCACCGGCCAGAGCCGGCTGCTGGGGATTCCGAGTGGGGAAGTTCGTCGATGCGGTGCATCCGGAGACGTAGGGAGTGAGAGCGGAAGAGATCGCCACCGCGTTTACCACATCGTCACCGGATCCGCCCAGGTAAGTGCTGAAGGAGATCTGGCCGCTGATACCGATCTTGAACAGGAAGCCGTCACGGGCGCCTCGGTTCGAGGTCTGGTATGGAAACCGCGTTGGGAAATTGGACGATGTCGTTTCGCCGGCAATATAGGCTTGGTTGAACTGATCGATCGCGATGGCGTTGGCTTCGTCGTTGGCGCCGCCGCCCCAATAGGTACTCATGATGATCGCGTTGCCCGCGGCATTGATCCGCGTGACGAAAGCATCCCGCCCTCCGGCCCGCGAAGGCTGCAGCGGAGACGCCGTCGGAAAATTCGAAGAAGCGGTATACCCGGCAACCCAGGCGTTGCCCAACGAATCCACCTCGATCGCCTGCGCCCGATCCTCGCCGCTGCCGCCGAGATATGTCGCATAAATTACAGCCGTGCCGGACGGATTAATCTTGCAGACAAAAGCATCTACCGAGCCACGCAACGAACTGATGGGTGATACCAGCGCCAGATCCGAGGACTCAGCCCACCCGGCTACGTACGCATTGCCGGCGCTATCGGCGGCCACCGCCGTCGCACTATCGATCCGGCTGCCCCCAAGGTAGGAGCTATACGTCATCACAGGATCGATGACAAGCTCATAACCGCGGTCATACGAACCGAGTTCGAAGGTTACGGTGCCATCGGAGCCGACGCGAAAACGGCCCGTCACATCCATCCGGCGGCCACCAATCGACTGGTACACAACCGGGGCTTCTTCGCGCAGTTCGCCGGCCCGGGTGATCACGCGCAGTTCCCCGCCCGGCCCGATCTCGACACTCTTGGCTCCGGAATACGACAACGCGATCCGGCCCGGATCAGCCCCCGCAGCTACCCGGAACTCGGACTTGATGACAGCCGAATTCGCCCCACCGGAGCCTGCCAGAAAATGCAGATCAATGCCCGGATACAACCCTGGGTATACCACCGCCGGCACGATCGGAAGATCGCGACGCCAGTGCGCGGGATCGCTACCGAGCAATAAGTTGGCCCGCCCTGTCGCTGGCGAAGCCGCCTGCGGGCGAACCGTCTCCGCCCCCCCCGGGAACGTCAGAGTAACGCACCGGCCGCCCTGGAAAAACAGAATTTTAGATTCGTCAAATTGGGCCCCAAAAGACGGCGATCGGACCACAAAGTGCTTTCCGTCGGAGATGAAGAAAGTAGGCAACGGGGCACGCGCGAAAGCGGCATTACGATCCTGGCGAGGAGTAGGGAGCGGCTCGACAGCCGGACTCGTGACCACAGTCACAACGGAGGCGATCAGGTACCACCAGGAGCGCCGGCTCCACCGTGAGGTGGCAGTCATAGGCGGTCTCCTTTTCGGGCGCGGTGTGCGCTCTCTTTCCTCATCGGAAAATTGCCTGCCGCCCTTTATGCCAACCAGCATATCGACGTTCGTTCTTACACGTGCTACAATCCGACCTTTGTGGACCATTTTGGAGGATCCATGTCTGTAGAACAAAAAGTAAAGCAAATCATCGTCGAGCAGTTGGGCGTGGATGAATCCCAGGTCGACGACACCGCATCTTTCATAGATGACCTCGGCGCCGATTCACTCGACATCGTGGAACTCGTCATGGCCTTCGAGGAAGCCTTCGACCTCGACATCCCAGACGAAGATGCCGAAAAGATCGCCACGGTCAAGAACGCCGTCGAATATATCAAAGGCAAGAAAAAGTAGTTCCCCCGGCGCCGACGCCAGCGGAACCTCGGAGTTTCCATTTTGACCCGTAGAGTCGTCGTCACCGGCGTAGGTCTGGTGTCATCACTCGGCATTGGGACCGATGCAACCTGGAGTGCCTGCCAAGCCGGAATTCCCGGCATAGGCCCCATTGCCCAGTTCGATGCCGCAAGATTCGCGTGCCGGATCGCAGGCGAAGTACGCGACTTCGATCCGCTCAATTGGATCGAGAAAAAAGAAGCGCGCAAAATGGGGCGGTTCATCCAGTTCGGAATCGTCGCGAGCGAATTCGCCATGCGGTCCGCCGGACTGGTGATCGCCCCGGAAGTCGCCGATCGCGTGGGCGTCTACATCGGTAGCGGTATCGGCGGGTTCGAAATCATCGAGCGCGAACACAAAATTCTCCTCGAACGTGGGCCGGATCGCATCTCCCCGTTTTTCATCCCCGCAACCATCATCAATCTCGCTTCCGGCCACGTCTCCATCCGGTACGGCGCCAAGGGACCCAACTCGGCCACCGCAACCGCCTGCACCACGTCAACCCACTGCATCGGCGATTCCTATCGCATCATCCAGTACGGCGATGCCGACGCGATGATCTGTGGCGGCGCCGAGGCAGCCATCACACCCATGGGCATCGGCGGGTTCGCCGCCATGCGAGCCCTGTCCACCAACAACGACGACCCCGTCCATGCTGCCCGTCCTTGGGATAAGGCACGGGACGGTTTCATCGTCGGCGAAGGCGCCGGAATTCTGATCATTGAAGAGCTCGAATTCGCGCGGCGCCGCGGAGCCACCATCCTCGCCGAAATCGTCGGCTACGGCATGTCCGGCGACGCCTACCACATGACCTCCGGGTCCGACGATGGCGACGGCGTGATCCGCGTGATGCGCCGGGCCTTGAACGACGCCAAACTCGCCCCGGAAGCGATCGACTACATCAACGCGCACGCCACATCCACCCCCGTGGGCGATCCGCTGGAAGCCCTTGCCATCCGCAAGACCTTTGGCGATCACGCCTACAAGGTTGCGGTGAGCTCCACCAAATCCATGACCGGGCATCTGCTGGGCGGAGCCGGAGGCCTGGAGGCGGGAATCACCGTGCTGGCGCTGCGGGACCAAATCGCGCCGCCCACCGCCAACCTCGACAATCCCGACGAGGGTTGCGATCTGGACTTCATACCGAAAGTCGCCCGTCCGATGAAGATCGAACACGCTCTCTCCAATTCATTCGGTTTTGGCGGAACCAACGGATCCCTCATCTTCAAGCGCTGGAGCGAGTAATTTCGCTGGAACAAGCCACCCCGATCCCGGACATCGGCTTGGGCTGCGTCACCTTCGGCCGCGAAATCGACCGCGACACTTCGTTCCGCATTCTTGATCACGCCTTCGATCGCGGTATTCGTTTTTTCGACACCGCCGAGGCCTACGGTGGCGGCGCCTCCGAACGTATTCTCGGGGAATGGATCGCCTCGCGAGGCGTCCGGCGCGCGATCGCCGTGGAGACCAAAGCTCTGCGGAATTTCACCGAAGCCGGGCTGCGCGAAGCCGTCTCAGCCAGCCTGGAGCGGCTCCGGATCGATTGCATCGACATCTATCTACTCCACCAACCGGACCCCGTCACCCCGCTCACCGAGACCCTGCCTGCGCTGGCGCTGCTGCGCGACCGGGGGTGGCTGCTCCGCGCCGGGTCAAGCAACTTCCCCCTGGAACTGCTGGAAGAAGCCGCGCGAATTCACAAAGGCGGAGCACCGATACGGCTCGATATTACTCAGCCGAACTACAATCTGGTGCACCGCGAGATCGAGGGTGAGTGGATCGCGCACTGCCAGACGAACGCAATCGAAGTCGTAACCTACAGTCCGTTGGGAGCGGGCTTCCTCACCGGCAAATATTTGCAGCACAGGGAGCCGGCGCCCGGCACGCGATTTGACGTGATCCCTGGGCACTGCGATGTCTACTTTTCGGAGAACAACTTCGCGACGATGGAGCGCCTCCGCCAGTTGTCCGGGCAAACAGGCCACACCATGGCCCAACTCGCGATGCGATGGGTGTTCGCCAATCCGTTGATCCAGCGAGTGCTCGTAGGAGCGCGCGAACCCGCGCAGATCGACAACGCATTGGCGGCCCGCCAGGCGATGATCAACAACGGCGAAGCGCGATCGATCCGTGGCCATTTTGAGACGTAGGTAATTCATTGCAGTTCACTTCCCTGGGAAACGCGCCGCGCTCAGGTTCACTTGATCGTTTATGCGTGCTGTTGCCTGCCCTTCCCGTATGTGGTACTCATTGAAGTAACAAGCGTTTCAGCCCGAATCAATTCGAGCCATCCTACCCACAAGGAGAGCGGCTATGGAAGCTACCAATCGTCGACTCATTCGTCCATCACTCACTGAACTGAAAGAGCGCATCGAAGCCAAGAAGGGATTGATCCCGCCGGTGAAGATCGCACCTCCGCCATCCCAACAGGGCCCGCCCCCGAAGAAATCCGCGCCCGCCGATCAGACGAACGCCGAGAACTTT
>JBGSME010000167.1:0-7159 GCA_041740335.1 Bryobacteraceae bacterium
GGAGTCCCCACGTGGTAGACATTGCCGTACTGAGGATCGTTCTCTTCGAACGCCTGGCCCGGGCGGCGCACGTGAGACCAGTAAACCGGCTTCGGAAGGACCATCGTATAGTGGCCGCTGAAGTTAGCGTCCGGCTCTTCGCCCGGCATGATCAGGAAGTCGCGATCGGAATGACGGCGGCAGCCGTCGAAATAGACCTTCTGTTCCTTGAACCGGAGCGGCCCAGGGTCGTTGGGATGTCCGTCGCCATGGAAATCCGACATCATAGCGATGTTGATCCCCAGGGCACGAAACGTCGGCACCCATCCGGGTTGTAAGTCGATCGTTCCGGCATCGAGTAACTGCTCATGGAAATGAGTATGAAAGTGGCTTACCGCCACCTGATATCCGGCAAGGGGTTTGTATCGATCCTCGTGCGTAAACGCGAGCACGTCGCGCCGCGCGGCATCGGAGCCTTCGGGACTGAGATAGTAATAGACCGCCATCCGCTGCATCGTTCCCGGGGGTGCATTGTAGAGCGCGAAGTTGCCTTCGGCGAACCGCCGTGATTGCGTGGCGCGTTTCTGCATCAATTCGTCCGACTTTCCATGGGGTCGATACATCTCTTCCACGTCGGCCTGCCGCACGCCCACCGAATAGCCGGTATCGCTATCCTTGCGATACCAGACGTACCCCAGATTCACTTCGATTTCACGGCCGAAGAAGAACTTGTGCGGAGGCGGGAACACCGCCAACGCGCCCGCGCCGTCCACGATCAAGAGGCGGTTGCGGGCGCGCAGCCCAACCGGATCGTCGTTATTAGATCCGCCGAACTCATACTTCTGCTCCCCGCGCGCCACGTCGCGCCACAGGACTCGCGGCGAATCGCCCACACGGAATCCACGGAGCCCAGCACGATAGTGATAGGCAATCGACTCTTCGGCGGTCTGCGCGATCGCTTCCTGCCGCAGCAGGTTGGTGCCTTTATAGACGGTGAACTGCACACGGCCGGTGAAGATACCGAGGGCCAGACCATCGAAGGAAATCTCCAACCGCGCGCCGTCGGTTCTAACGGTGCATGCGGTGGCGCTGTACTTCGCATCGGCGCGCCGGATCTCCGAAGCTTGCCGCGGCAATCCAGGATTGGTGCCCGCCAAGCCTGGGAGCGATAGTGGAGCATCCCAGAATACCTTCCACTTCTCGCGTTCGAGAAAGGCCGGGTCCATCTGATTCAAGGCTTTTAAAGGACTCAACTGCTGTTGGGAGATACGCCGCAAACCGGTGGTGACGGCGAACTCCGGAGTGAGGTCACGCCCGATGATTCGCCAGGTTCCTCCCGGAGCACGCGCGGCAAGCTCACGTACCATCGGTGAGCCATCGACGATCGCGAACGCAGCCCGCAACTCCTGATTCCGGGCGCCGGCCCAAGTGACGCGCAGATCGGCGCCGGAAGGCTCGGCACGCAGCCCCGCCTGTGCCTTGTAGGCCGAAAGATCGCACGTTGCGGCATGGGCGAGTCCTACTGCAATCACGACCGCGAAAAAGCGAAACATCATTAGTTACCTCTCCCCGCTAGTGTAATGCCTGCAGTTCTGCTATAACGGCTGCTACCGAATATGCCTGAACCATTACGAATCGCGCTGGCCGGACTCGGCCGTATGGGCGCCGTCCACGCGAGAAACCTTCTTGACCTGCAGCGCCGCGAAGGCGTGTGCGAAATTGCCGCGCTCGTCGAGACCGATGCGTCCCGCGCGCGGCGGTTCCTTGACCTGAACGGATATGAAGCACCCGTGTTCTCGTCCGTGCAGGCCCTTGCCGACGCACAAGTTTGCAAAGCTGCGCTGGTGGCAACGCCCACCGGGGCACACCGGGAACACACAACTACGTTGCTCAACGCCGGCTATCGAGTGCTGCTTGAGAAGCCGCTTACTGGCGAGCTCGCCGAGGACATCGCGTTCGCCACCGAGCTTGACCGCGATCATCCCAGCGCGGTGATGCTCGGCTTCCAACGCCGTTTCGACGAACCGCTTCGCCATGCGCGCGAACTGATGAAGTCCGGCGCTATCGGCCGAGTCTTCAAGATCTATTCGTCGCTCGAGGATTCCGGACCTCCGCCGGACGGATATCAGAGCGGAGGCATTCTGCCCGATATGTCCGTGCATAACGTTGACGAAGTGCTGTGGCTTACCGGGACGATGCCGCACTCGGCGCTCGGCATCGGCTCACGCCTTTACGGCCACACCGTTTCCACCTGCGAGGAGGACTTTGACGACGCCATGCTGGTGATGTGGTTCGACAACGCCATGGCTCAAATCCAGGTGAGCCGCAATCATGTCTCCGGCTACCGCGTGGAGACGATGATTTACGGAGAGGAAGGCCAGATCCATATCGGACGCTTTGACCAGAGGCCGTGCGAGATCACGCTCGAAGCCTACGGACGCCGCGGGAAAAAAGAGCCAATCGCCTTCCAGATCTTCCCGATGGGCGAGCCGGATCCGGCCGCACCGGAATTTATGGATCGCTTCGGGCCGGCCTACAAGGCCGAGGCCGCGGCCTTTGTGGAGTGCTGCCGCACGGGAGCCGCGTTCCCGTGTACGCATAGAGACGGGTTACGCGCGCAGCGGGTGATCGAAGCCGGCATGCGGAACGTGGTCATCGGCGGTGATAGCCGCTACCGCGTGGACTGACCTTTGGATCGAGCCGGCGCTGCTATGCGGCTTCGATTTAGCCTTGGGGTAATGCAGCGGTAAACCGCATCTTTCTCACCTGCGAGCCATTCGAGGGCGAAAACCCGATGTATTGCTCCAAGCCCCCGTTTGGCCTTGCCCAGTTCGATACGAGATTCAAGTAGAATAGCGGCCGCTAGAATAGAACCTTCAACCCAAACTGGACCACACGTCCAGACTCGCCGGTCTGGATGATGTTCTGCGTCGAGGAAGGAGCGACAGCTTCGCAGCAGGCCTCGCCAAATCGGGTGCTAGTTATCTGGTTTGACCCGCTCGAAGACGATGTGGGCGATTCGAAGCTCGGGTGGTTCAGCGTGTTGAAGGTTTCCATCCGGAATTGGAGTTTGAATCGCTCCGTCAGGTTGAAATTCTTCTGGAGAGCGATATCCGTGTTCCAGTAGCCGGCGGCACGAAAGGTATTGCGGCCGATGCCGTTGCCACCGGGCTCCGGAAAAGTAAATGCCGAAGCATCCTGGAAGAATACCGGGCCAACCGTGTTCGGCTTGCTCTGTAACTTCGATTCCGGCGAGGCGCCAACCAAGGCCGCCCGCGAAACATGGGAGTTATTCGAGGTACGAACGCCGCTCTGGACGGAGTAAGGTTCGCCGGTGTAGGCACTGACGATCCCATTCAGGCTCCAGCCGCCCCACAGCCTGTTCTTACCCCACGGCAATTCATAGAGCGCGATACCGTTGAAAACGTGGCGGCGATCGAAATCGGACACGGCGCGTTCATTGCGCCAGTTCCGGATATCGGCAGGAGAGCGTGAGTTCGTTGTGGAGAGCCCGCCGCCGGACGTAGTGCCTACCGGATCGAGAGACATGTTGTCGATGGATTTGGCCAACGCGTAGGCAGCGCCCAACTGGAGGCTGTTGGTGAACCGCTTCCGCAGCGAAGCCTGGAAGCTGTGATAGTACGAATCACCCGCGGCATCAATGTACGTAACGGTGCCGAACTGCTGATTGGGCCGCAGGTTGAGCCCAAGCGTGGTCTGCTCAATGCGTCCGGCGAACTGTCCGGCTGCGTTCTGGCGCAACTCGGTCTGGGTGGCCGCGCTGTTGACGAAAGCGGCCGTGATTTGGCGATTGGTGACAAGGGGAATCGGCTGGCCGGCCACGCCAGCCGGGCACGCGGTCCCATCGGGACGGCAACCGGCGGTGAGATTGGTCTGCATGGCGCGGAAGTCGCCGAGGATCGGATCAGCGTTGATCTGGTTGAGGTCATAGCCGCGCAGCAACCTTGTGCCGCGACGCCCCACGTAGCCCACCTGCGTAACGATGCCTTGGGGGAGTTCGCGCTGGATAGTCAGATTCCATTGGTGGACAGTGGGCAGTTTCAGATTCTGATCGAAGATAGTAATCCCGGGGGAGTTGTTGAGTGTCTGGCGCGGCAGCGTGAGGAAGCTGGAGGGCTTTACCGCCGGCGGCGCGAGTTCTTCCGGAAAGCCCTCGCCGATGCGGACGTTTGGAGCCGGGGAGCAGCCCGCCGTGGTGGTTCCGCCCGGATTCGACTGGCAGGTGGTGGTGAGCCCGGGAACGCGGCCGGCGACAGCCGTCACCTGGAACGAGGAGATGGGATCAAAGGCGATGCCGTAACCGGCGCGGATCACTGTCTTGCCGGATTGGCCGGGGCTCCATGCGAGACCGAGGCGCGGTGCAATCGCACCGGCATTGTTACGCAAATACCAGCGCTTGGCGGGGACGAAACTGACCAGATCCGGCCCTTCGAAGTTACCCTTGGGAACATAGACGCGTCCGCCGGCTTCAGTGGGCGCCGTGTTCAATTCCCAACGGGCGCCGTAGTTGACGGTGACATTGCGGCGGATCTTCCATTCATCCTGGACGTAGAAGTTATACTGCTTAAGCCGCTGGCCTTGCGCCCACAGAGTGACACTGTCGCCGGTGCGGAACGGAAGAAACTGATCACTCCGGAGGTCTCCCAGGAAGACTTGCGTGAGGCGCGCGGGGATGCCGAGGAGTTCATTGATCGCCTGCTGAAGATTATTGCTATCCTGTGCGGCCATGGTGGGCGGAATGTCGAATCCAGCAGGGGGACGGACAGTGCGGCTGAAGCTCAATACAGGAGTGACGTTGATGCCGCCGGGCTGGCCTCGCTGGTCATTGTGCTGATAGAAGCGGAAGTTAAAGCCCATGCGCAACTGATGGGCGCCGGTGACGACGGAGAAGTTATCCAGGATCTGCGGCGTGGTGATCGCGCGATTGGTCCGCGGGCGGTTTAGGAACGGCTCACTGATATTGGTGAAGTCATACGGCGGGATATTCGGGAAAGCGGGATTCGCTTCGCCCTGGGTAAAGAGGAAGAAGAAGCGCGAGAAGCCGGCGGTCAATTCGTTGACCATTGATGGCGAGATCACCCGCCGCCAGGAGACGGCCATGTTGTGGCTTCGCCGGAACACTTCGCCAAGCGGCGCAAAACCGGGATAGACCTGCGGGCGGGAGTTATTGGGATCGCCGCCCAGCGTGTTCTGGTCGCCGAACAGATATCGTCCGAACACGGAGTTGTTCTCATTGATGGTGTGATCGATGCGTGCCATGATGTGTGGTCCACGGACGCGCGTGGGCGGGTTCCAGTTGTAAGTGGCAAGGTTGAGGCCGTCGCCGCCGACGTAGGAATTGGGAACGGGGAAGGTGGATAGCAGCTTCGAAATCGCGGGATCGATACCGGTGCGCGCCGGGTCAGACTGCGCGAAGTTGTAAGTTCCGATGCAATTCAAGTCGGTCTCGGATCCGCATGCCCGGACGCCGGGCCGCAATACGCCGGTCCGCGGATCGACCAACTGCGGTCGGTTACGGTCGATCCGGACGCCGTCGAGAACGAACGGATTATTCGGATCCGGACGGAAGTAGCGCCACCTTCCGGCAAGAGCGTCAGGCGTGTAGAGGGCGGGGGCTCCGAACACCTGATCGATGGGCTGGGCGAAGTTGATGTGCTGTCCCTGCCAGGATCCAAAAAAGAACGTCTTGTTCTTGCGGATCGGTCCGCCTACTTCGAGGCCGTACTGGTTGAGCTTGATGTCGGGCTTAGGACTGTCGAGGGCGTTTGAGAAGTAGTCACGGGCATTGAGCGCCGTGTTCCGGAAGAAGTGATATGCCGTTCCGTGCAATTCGTTGGTGCCGGATCGCGTGGCCACCGACACGGAGGCGCCGCTGTTGCGGCCTTCCTCCGGCGTAGGGTTTGACGTGGTGACTTTGTATTCCTGCACCATATCCGGGTTGAGCCGGAAGGTATTGCTGAGGGGATTGGGGGCGCTTGACTCGTTAGCCTCAATCCCGTCGATGGTGGTGTTGGTGGAGCGATCGCGCGAACCGTTTACGTGAACGCCGGAGCCAGCGCCGCCTTGCGTCCTCTGGACAACGCCGGGCTCGAGGATGAGTAAGTTAAGCGGATTTCGTCCATTCAGCGGCAGGTTGACGATCGCTTTGCGCTCAACCACGTTGCCGATTGTTGCATTCGACGTCTGTAACTGTTCGGCCGAGGCCTCGACGGAGACGGTTTCGCTGGCCTGTCCGACTTCGAGTTGAATGTCGACGGTGGCGGGCGAACTCACCTGTAACGTGTTGCCGGTGCGCTTGGCTGTTTTGAAACCCTGGATCTCCACGGTAATCGTGTAGGTGCCGATCGGCAGCGAAGGGAATGAGTAGAGCCCCGCGGCGGTGGTTTGTTGGCGGAACTGGACTCCGGTTGCCTCGTTGACGGCTGTGACGGCGGCGTCCGGCACGACAGCGGACGAGGGGTCGGCGATCGTGCCCGAGATCGACGAGGTGGATGTCTGTGCGACAGCGGCAGCTATCGATAAAAGCAGAAGTAGTAATGATCGAAACATGAAGCGGGCCCCTTGATCTAAACCTGCGGGTGGTAAAGCAACGCTGCTTGATTCAGTATAGATCCGGCAGCGTTACAATGGAGTATCCATGCTCCGGCACTTCCCGATGATCGTGAAGAACAGCGTGCGCAACAAGCGCCGCAGTATTCTGACGATTATCAGCATCGCCGCTTCGCTATGCCTGCTGGGTGTGCTGATGGCGCTTTATTACGCGTTCTACTTCACCGAAGCGAGTGCGGACCAGGCGTTACGTCTGCTGGTGCGGAATAAGGTGTCGCTCGCCAATCCGCTGCCGGTCTCCTACCTGCCGCGCATTCGACAGGTGGACGGCGTGGACGAGGCGATGATTTTCCAGTGGTTCGGCGGCACTTATAAGGATGCACGCGATCCGGCGAATTTCTTCGGGCGCTTCGCCGTCGAAGAGGACAAACTGGCGCGCATCTTTCCGGAGTACTCGCTTCCAGACGACCAACGTGCGGCGTTTTTGGCGGAGCGTTCCGCATGTGTCGTCGGCCGTAAGACGGCGGACCGCCACAATATGAAGATAGGCGACCGCGTCACGATCGTGGGCGATATCTTTCCGGTGACGCTGGAGTTCGTAGTGCGCGGA
>JBGSME010000168.1:0-13363 GCA_041740335.1 Bryobacteraceae bacterium
TGCCCGCCCCGCAGCGGACCGTCCCCATATATTTCCCTGCTACCATGAACTCGTAGGCAAGTCGCAGGAAGCCAACGTTGGTGCCCCCCGCCAAGGTCCGCTTCTAATCTGCCCTTGTCCTCCCTCGCAATCCTGGTGACACGACCTGGAGTTTTTCAATATGCAGCTTCGAACTGGCTACGAACTCATTTACAGCTTCCCCCAACCTACGCCGATGATCCTCGTCGTCAACATCCACGAATCACGCGCCGCCGACCTCATCGTCCCCGATCGCCTCACAACCGAACCCTCCATCCCCATCACCAACTACCGCGACCTTTTCGGAAATCGTTGCAACCGCCTCCTCGCACCCGCCGGACGTCTCCGGCTGACTGCCGACGCCGTAGTCCGGGACAACGGCCAACCAGATGACATCGCCTCCGCCGCCGGGCAGCACTTCGTCGAGGATCTCCCGGAGGAGTCTCTCGTGTTCCTCCTGGGCAGCCGCTATTGTGAGACGGATTTGCTCTCACAAATCGCTTGGCAACTCTTCAGCGGTACCGTTCCGGGGTACACGCGAGTGCAGGACATCTGCAACTACGTGCACAACCACATCGCGTTCAACTATCAGAACGCCCGCGCCACCCGCAGCGCCTACGAGGTTTTCAACGAACGCACCGGCGTCTGCCGCGACTACGCCCACCTCGCCATCGCCTTCTGTCGCTGCATGAATATTCCTGCGCGCTACTGTACCGGATATCTGAGCGACCTCGGAACTCCACCACCCTACGGTGTCGGCGATTTCGCAGCGTGGTTTGAAGCCTGGATCGGCGGCCACTGGCAGTTGTTTGACCCGCGCAACAATGAGCCCCGAATAGGCCGCATCCTCATGGCGCGCGGCCGCGACGCAGCCGACGTCGCAATCGCCACCACATTCGGCCCCAACACCTTGGAACACTTCTCCGTCTGGACCGACGAGATAACCGGTACTGAGCTTCCAGGAACAGCCGGCTGATGTCCATTCTGAACGTCAGCCACTCCACCATCTATCGCTACAGCGAACCCGTCGGCCTGGGCGAACACCGCATGATGTTCCGCCCGCGCGCCAGTCACGACCTGCGTTTGATCTCCACTGCTTTAACCATCACGCCTCAACCCGCACACCTCCGCTGGCTGCACGATCCGTTCGACAACTCCGTCGCCATCGCCACTTTTGAAGGGACAACCTCCGAACTCCGCTTCGAAAGCAATGTCACGCTGGAGCACTTCGAAACGTCCGTGCCCGATTATCCCCTCGAACAGTACGCGCGCACCTATCCCTTCCGCTATTCCGACGACGACTTCCCGATCCTCGTGCGCCCCCTCGCTCATCACTATCCAAGCGACAGCGTCTCTAAATGGGCACTCCAGTTTCTCGATCCAGCCGAATCCACCGGCACCGTGAAATTGCTCCGCGCCATCACCCGCGGCATCGGCGAACAGTTCAAATACGGCCGCCGTATCGAGAAAGGCGTGCAGGCCCCGGAAGCGACCCTGCAAATGGGGACCGGCAGTTGCCGTGACTTCGCAGTCCTGATGATGGAGGCTTGCCGGTCGTTGGGCATCGCGGCGCGATTCGTCAGCGGCTATATCTTCATTCCGAATAGTTCCGGTCTCGCCGGCGGCGGCGCCACCCACGCCTGGATGCAAGCCTACCTGCCCGGCGCTGGCTGGATCGATTTTGACCCAACCAATAGCATCATCGGCAACCGCAATCTCATTCGCGTCGCCGTCGCCTGGGACCCATATCATGTGCTGCCGCTATGGGGCACGTACGCGGGTTCTCCGGAGGCATTCCTCGCTATGGATGTGTCCGTTACCGTCACTGAGACGGCGGAATGACGGTGGCATGACCGCCTTTCGCCTTCTCCGGCCGCATGGATCCAGCCGCTTCGTCTTTTTCTGCGATCACGCCAGCAACCATATTCCCGCGCCGCTGAACGGCCTCGGCCTGCCCCCGTCCGAGTTGGAGCGGCACATCGCGTGGGACATTGGCGCGGCCGGCATCACCGAGGCGCTGTCGGAAATCTTTGACGCTCCGGCAATTCTCTGCAATACATCCCGGCTGGTGATCGACTGCAACCGCCAACTCGACGCCCCGGATCTTGTACCCGAAATCAGCGATGGGACCGTGATCCCCGGCAATCTGCATCTCAGCGAGACAGCCAAGGCCGCACGTATCGAGCGCTGGTTCCATCCGTATCACAATGCGGGCGAGTCGATCTTGCTGGAACGTGTGAGCAGGAACGTCGAATCCATCGTGATATCTATTCACTCCATGACGGCTTCTCTCGCAGGCCAGCCACGGCCATGGGAAATCGCTCTTTCCAGCCATCTCGACCGTAGCTGGACCGATCCAGTCCTCGCGGCGCTCCGCCGGCCCGGCGGCATCGTCGTCGGAGACAATCAACCATACAATCTGGATCCGGACGTGGACTACACCATCCCCTTCCATGCGATGCGCCGGGGACTGCCGCACCTCCAGGTGGAGTTCCGGCAGGATCTGATAGCGGAATCGACGGCCCAACAATGGTGGGCTCTGCGTTTCTCCCAGGCGTTGATGTAACAGCGAATCCGGTGGCCAAGTCCGTCACCACCCGGAATGCCGATGCCTCAATCCCCTCCAGATCGGCGAAACCCTACTAACCCGACACCGAACCGGCGGTCGTCTCAATCCCCTTCAGATCGGGGAAACCTTACTAACTACGCTGTTTTAAGAATAGCCCGGAGATGATTCTAATCTCTCACGACTTTCGGACCATGCCAGAACACTTCCAGGAATTCATTCGTGAGCACCACAGCCCAGGCGTGTTCCTCGTCCCACAGGATTTGCCAATCGCCCTCGTCGTGGACACGTTGCTCCTGGTTTGGGCCGCGACCGATTCAGGCGAGTGGGAGAATTGACTCTGTCTGATTCCTGGTCTTGTGAGCATTGTGGCCGGAGGAAGTGACCGGACGTTCGGCTAGAAATCCCCTCGCATCTCTCTCGAGCCGTCTGGCATCGAATCTCGCGGTACAGCAACAGCAACTCGATCTCCTCGGCCCAGCAACGACCGGATTGTTGCTCGGACTGCCCGAGGCGACGGCATCCCGGGCCCTCTTCGGGCCTGTCGCGGAGAAAATCTGCCTGCCTGCCCGGCAAGTGGTGCGGCAACGGCGCTTCCAGGTCACAAGTTGAGGCATTGAGTCCCTCAACTAAAGCCTTCGCAGCCACAGGATAAGGGTTGTCAGCGCCAATCGCGGCTCAATCCCCTTCAGATCGGGGAAACCCAACTAACAACTCAAGGCCCGACTCGATGCCCTCACCAAGGGACGTCTCAATCCGATGGATATGCCGACGAGTTCCAGTTCGTACTCTTTGTAGCTGAGCAGAATAGCGAACTTGTGCTCGATGTTCAACACGGCAAGCAGACACACGGCAAGCAGGCCGGCTTTGGCGCGCTGAAGTCCGCGGAAGTCCTCCTCCGAGATCGGCACGACCGGCCATTGTGCAAGCTCTCGATGCGTAAGGCCGTGGGTCATCTCCGTCGAGGATAGCGGACCAAAGACCGTCCAGCCCAGTAGCGGTCGATCCGGAGGTCTCAAGCGGAAGTCCTGATGGGTGCAGCAGTGCCTGCTGCCATGACTAGTGTAGTGTCCACGAATTAGCTGGACTTTCGTTTGCGGGTCTTTCGGACCGTGCAGCCGGGCTGAATCTGTTCAAGAGTCTGGCGGCAGCGTGCGAGTTTCGTCACGATGGATTCAACGGTTGCCGTCCAGACAAACGGTTTTGGTTTCTCGTTCCAGGCGGCAAGAAACTGGTTGATGGCCGCGATCAGGTCGTCGACGCTTAAGAAGGAATCGCGGCGAATTCTCTTGCTGGTCAGTTCGCCGAACCAGCGTTCGATCAAGTTCAACCAACTGGAACTGGTTGGAACGTAGTGCACCGTGAACCGAGGATGCCGGCTGAGCCAGTGCTTCACCTCCGGCGTGCCATGAGTGCCGTAATTGTCCATCACCAGGTGCAGCGGCCTGTTGCCGGGGAACTCGCGATTGATGCGGCGCAGGAATTTCAGAAACTCCTGGTGGCGATGACGCTTGTAACAGTTCGCCGATGACTTTACCGGCGAGCACGTCGAGCGCTGCGAACAGAGTCGTCGTGCCGTGTCGCTTGTAGTCGTGGGTCATGGTGCCGCAGCGCCCTTTCTTCAGCGGTAACCCTGGCTGGGTGCGTGGCAGGGCCTGTATTTGGCTCTTCTCGTCCACGCACAGCACAAGCGCCTGATCAGGAGGATTCAGATAAAGGCCGATCACATCGGTGAGTTTCTCGAGGAACTTCGGATCGCGTGACAGCTTGAACGTCTCGGTACGATGCGGCTTGATATTGTGGCTGCGCCAGATGTTACTGACCGTTGATTTGCTGATCCCCTGCGCCTCCGCCATGGTGCGACAACTCCAGTGCGTGCTCCCTTTCGGCTTGGATTGCAAGGTGGCGTCGATCACGGCCTTGATGCGTGTCGAATCATAAGTCGCCTTCCGGCCGCGGCCCGGAGCAATCTCCCAGAGTCCAGGTAATCCCTGAGCCTGGAACCGCTCCCGCCAGAGGCGAACGGTCTTGCGGTTGACGTGATTGTCGGTAGCGACGAGGACTTCGGGCTTGCCCACGGCGAGGCCCAGGATGATCCGGCAGCGGAGTGCCACCTGCTGTGGTGTGCCCAAGGCGGCCAGCCAGTGCTCAACCTGCTGCTGCTGATCCTCGGATAAGACGAGTGGCTGGGAGACGCGGGGCATAACTGATTGTGTCCCGAGCCCGATCAATTGTCCAGCTATTTGTTGGACACTACAACTGGCATCAGGCTTGGTTCAACGACACCGTTGGTGACATGATAGACTCGGCCAAATGGGTGATTTGACTGAGCCTCAAGCCGCCTGGACAAAGCGATGCATGGACCGGGCAGAGGAACAAGACCGGCGCGCACGACAACACGAGACGGCAGCCCAGGCCGTCGCCACCGCCATCGAAGAGCAATGGCATAGGGCGGAAGCCGAATCAGCCAGTAGGGAAGCGGCTTTTTGGCGGGAAACAGCCAATCGCGCCCCGGAACTGTTCGGCTGAGTACCGCAGGTCTGTTGATATCGCACCTCCTGAATGCGCCAGCAGCCCCCGGGAGAGACGCTAGAGGAATTGGAGTATACTCATAGCCAGAATGGACCTGCAGCCCATCAGGAATCGTCTACAGCCTATCGGAATAGTGCTCTGCGCGGCATTTATTTGCGGGCTCCCCGCGACTTCCGTCACGCTGGCAGCAGAGAAACAGTTCCCACATACCAGTGACTCTCGCGATGCCAGGATTCGTCATGCGGAAGCGAAGACTTATCTCAAATACCGCAAGGTTACGACAGCCAATTTCCAACGAAGCGCCGATGGCAATGGCTACCTTTTCTTCGTCGCCGGGGACCTTAGCCCGAAGGAAGCATCCGCGGCGAGCGCCATCGACATCGAGCGCACAGCGGCAACCGCTGCGACAGCGTTTCTCAATAGTGAAGCCGAGTTTCTGGACCTTTCCGGGCCGAGCGATACCCTGCGAGAGCGTTCGCGAGTACGGGAAGACGATGGCGCCGTGCACATCTTATTCGACAAGTTCATTGCGGGGCTCCGCGTTGAAAGGATGGATGTCCGTGTACACGTCAATCCAGAGGGCGCTGTCGTCGCCTTTAGCGGTCACGTCGAGCCGCTATCTCCGGCGTCAAGGGCGTTGATCGGCGAGGCGGCGGCGACCGCGCGAATCACAAAGGACTCCGTTCTTGAAGTGATTGCTCAGGATCTGGGAGTGGGAGTCAATTTCAGTGCGAAATCGGAGAAGCTGGCGATCGCGTCCGAGCCCTTCGTCGTTTGGGATGCGGACGCTACGGCCGAGAACGGACTCGGTCGCTGGTTGTATCGAATCGACGCGCGAACCGGGGCTATCGTCTCAAAGAAAGATTACCTCCAGACCGCCGGCAAGAGCCAGGCGCAGCGACCCTCGAGGGTGCCCTAGATGCGAGGGTTGTGCTTAGCGCTGACCGTGTCCGCCTTGTCCCCATGCTGGGCCGCGCCTTCGAATTCGATTGCCCGGGTAACTCAAAGTGTTTCCGCCACGAGTGTCACCGTGGGCGAGTCCTTCGTGTTCCGCGTCTCAGTCGATCCGCTGGCCGAGGTTGAGGGCAGGCTTGCTTTGGCGGTATCCATGCCGGACGCTTTGGATCCAGGAAACGTGGCCGTGGAATCGGTCACGAATACAAGCGGTCGTGGCGGGCTCGCGAGCGAGTGCGGGCAAACGGCGCGAGAAGCCGCCGGACCCGAATACTACTGCTATCAGGCCCAGTGGCCGTTGATAAGCCGGCAGCATTTGCGCATTCGGGTAACTCCCTCCCGAGCAGGAATCTTCAGGATCCTGACTGAGGTGCACTCCGATGGTGGACACACCACCGCGTCGGATTTGGGTGGGGAACGGCAGACGTTTGTCGTTGAGGTTTCCGAAGCAAACCCTGCCTGCATCAACGTCTCAGCAGTCGCGTGCGCTGGCGCTCAGGGGCAGAGTCAGGTTCATGTCAGTTATTTGCGGCCAGCGCGTTTAGACCTATCGCGGGCTGCAAGCATCCAGACGGAACAGAACCGGCGCGAAGCGACGAGTTGGGCGGTGGGGGTCGGAAATGGTCTTTTGGTTCCCCGTCCGCACATCGATACGTTCTCCAATGACACGTTCGTGTTTCCATATCTACTGGCCGATATCAGTCGGCAAGCTGGTGCAGTGGGCCACAGCCACTTTGGCCAAATGCGATTCGATGCGGCGATCGAGACGTGGAGCCCGGAGTCGACAAACACGCCAATGTTCGATGACAACAACGTGTGGACAGGGTTCGTTCAGGCCGCCGGCGTGGACGCTCATGTGCACGCGGCGATGGTGTATGACTATCTTCTGACCAGGTTCGGCCGCAATAGCTTCGATGGACTGGGGAGCACCATGCGCACCGATGTAAACCTTCAGAATCAGTGTTCGTTCATTTGGTGCTGGGGCGAAAGCCCGGATCTTGCCGGGTGGACGGGGTCGTCGGTGAGAATTGGATTGGCGGTCTCCCGTCCCTCTTATGCAGCAGCTCTCGACGCAATCGCACACGAATGGGCTCACGGAATCACCGAAGCCGTCGGAGGCCCTATCGTGTACGAGCGGGAGTCCGGGGCTTTGAACGAGGCGTTTTCCGACTGGTTCGGCACCGCTGTGGAATGGGCGGACGGCGAATCCAATTGGACCATCGGCGAAGGCGCGCAGACAATTCGTGACATTTCTGATCCTCCGCGACTTGATCATCCAGACACCTACGGTGGTCGATTCTGGAAGCCGACTACGGACCCGATTTGCGTAGACGACTACTGCGGAGTGCATACAAACAGCGGCGTCCCCAATAAGATGTTCTACCTCTTGTCCGCCGGCGGAACCCACAACCGTATCACTGTGACCGGCATCGGAGTGCAAAGGGCGATGAGAATCGCTTACGACGCGAACCGGATCTACTGGACTCCAACGTCGAGTTTTCATCATGCTCGGAGTGGCATGATATCCGCCGCATCGACTGCCTTTGAAAAAGACCAGGTACGAAACGCCTGGAAGGCTGTCGGCGTGATCTCCGCTCCAAGCCAGCCCTCCAATCCAAACCCCGCTGCGGGATCGGCGGCAGTTTCGTTAAGCCCAACGTTGTCCTGGTCTCCATCAACGGACGCTGTTTCCTATGACGTCTATTTCGGCACCACGTCTCCGCCCCCGTTCGCCGGCAACACTACGAACACAAACTTCAGTCCGGGCACCCTTCAACCGAGCACCACTTACTACTGGGGCGTTGAAGCCCGCGGCGACGGAAGAACCGTTTCGGATCTCTGGAGCTTCACCACAGCCGCGCCAGCGTGCGCCTACAGCCTCGCCCCCACCTCAATCAGCCCCGCCGCATCCGGCGGACCGGCATGGGTCAACGTCGTCACAACAGCAGGCTGCCCCTGGACCGCCGTGTCCAACGCACCCTGGATCACGATCACTTCCGGGAGCCCCGGCACCGGGAACGGAACCGTGAACTTCAACGTCGCCGCCAACACCGCGAACACTCCCCGGACGGGCACCATCAGCATCGCAGGGCTCACATTCACCGTCTCCCAGCCGGCCGCCGGCAACGTAGTGAACCCGGTGCCAACCGTCGGCGTCCCCACGCCTTCAGCCGGTGTGGGACTGACGCAGTCTTTCACATTCACCTTCCAGGATCCGAACGGCGCCAGTAACCTCACGGTGTTGAACGTTCTCATCAACAATGCCATTGACGGCCGCAACTCCTGCTATCTCGCCTACGTTCCGTCAGGGACTTCCACTGGGACCCTGCTTGTTGTGAACGACGCAGGAGACGCGGGAGGGCCCTTCGCGGGATCGCTGCAAGTTCCCAGCGTCGGGAACGCCGGCAACAGCCAATGCACGGTTGTCGGAACAGGCACCTCGGCATCCATGAGTGGTGACACCCTCACGCTGACACTGGTTATGTCGTTTAGCGCATCGTATAGCGGCAATCGTGTCGTGTACGCAGCCGCCAGGAATCTGGGAGGCCACAACAGTGGTTGGCGCGCAAAGGGTGTGTGGACGGTACCCGGTACCCCCACCACTTCGCCTTCCGTCGTCAGCCTGACTCCAACCCGCGCATCGGCGAACTCGACGGTCATCACGGCGCGATTCTCCGACTCCAATGGTTTCGCTGATCTCAACATCCTGAACATGCTGATCAACGACGCGATCGACGGAAGGAACGCCTGCTACATCGCCTTCATCCGCAGTTCGGCGACGCTCGTTCTGGTCAATGACGCCGGGGCCGCCGGTGGGCCATTTGCTGGCACGCTCGGCATCCCCGGTTCCGGCATCGTCAGCAACAACCAATGCTCGATCAACGCCGCGGGGTCTTCCGTGACCGGTTCCGGCAACGAACTCTCGCTGGCCTTGAACGTCTCATTCAGCGGACCCTTCACCGGCGACAGAATCGTCTATCTTGCAGCGCGGGATCAAGCGGAGAACAACAGCGGGTGGCAGGCTAAGGGCACAATCACTGTGCCGTAGGTGCTGATGGGTACGGTTGTGGGTACGGTCAATACCCTGGCGGTCGCAGTTGACACACGACTACACGCGCCAACCAACTGAAAGGAAAAAACAAGAAATGGTCGGGGCGAGAGGATTCGCGGCCTCCTGGTCCCGAACGAGGGGGCTGGTTTGGTGCGGCTTGTATTTTCAATGGTTTCGTTCCATTGCTTGGGTTAGCTTGGAGTTGCGTCTGAACGTGGCGGGTACGGTCGTGGGTACGCTTCGCCGCACAACTGCGACAGCCAGCCGGCTTTGGCGGTGCAGTCCAATATTGGCTCTGTGGGTATAATGGCCGCACATCGTCGCTCAGGTTCCTGATATGGTAAGGGGTACTGCTGCACAGGATTAGCTCACCGTGTCAGAATCAGCGGAAAGTCCCTTGCGGCCCAGCCTTGGGCTGCGCATCACAGCACGCCTGATAGGCAAGCTCAACCTCGCCGACTACCAGAACGCTGTCCCAGCGCTTCGGGAATTGGCGGTCTCGAATGAGACCGAGGTATCCTTCGACCACCTTACCCTCTCTGCGTCAAGCGAGCCAGCATTCTTCAAGCCGAAGCGTTGGAATATCGAGACAATTGGACCCCAACAGACCTTCCATATACCCGATTTGGATCTGCATCTAGACGGAGCGCTGCTTTCGCGCCTAACCGAATCAGAGCATGCAACCATCACACTGTCTGTGCGAGCAGCTAAGACCGGCGAGGAGTCGCTCTTTCAGGATCAACAAGTAGTTGAATTGCTGCCCCGCAACCAGTGGGGTGGCTTGACTCACTTGCCGGAGATGATCGCGGCGTTCGTTCAACCCAATGATCCCGCCGTCGACACCATTCTGAAGAATGCAGCGCGTGCCCTTCGTGACAGCGGAAAGGAATCAGCGCTTGACGGGTATGATCGCGGCCCGACGCATGCATGGGAGATCATCGCTGCACTCTGGGGTGCAGTTGCGGCTGAAAAGTTGGACTATTCACTTCCGCCGGCGAGCTTCGAGCAGACCGGGCAGAAAGTACGCAGTCCATCGCAGGTCTTGGAGTCGGGACTTGCCACTTGCCTCGACTCCACACTACTGCTGGCGGCTGCGGCCGAACAAGCAGGCCTGCATCCGCTGATTGTGTTCACAACGGGTCATGCCTTCCTTGGATGCTGGCTCCGGCGAGAAGAGTTCGCGTCGGCTGTTATCGATGATCCGGCAGCGCTGCGGAAGCGGTGTATGCTCCAGCAACTGGTTCTGGTCGAAACGACCCTCCTCACCAAGCACCCGCCGGTTCCTTTCTCGCGAGCCCTCGATGCTGGCTCGAAATTGATCTTGGAAGGCGCGCCCGCCCAGTTTGAAGCAGCCGTGGACGTGCGTCGGGCGCGAATGCAGAAGATTCGTCCGCTTGCGGCCGCGCAGGTTACAACGGCCCCGGCGCTGGCGGCAACCGTAGAGGACGTGCCACTCATCGTGGAGGATGCGCCCGATCTTGCCGGCGACGACTCCACCAGTCCCGCAGCCGACCCACAGTCACTCAGCCCGCAAGACCGGGTGGCCCGTTGGCAGCGGATGCTTCTCGATCTGTCCCTGCGGAACAGCCTACTGAACTTCCGGAAGAACAAGCGCGGAATAAAGTTCGAGGCGCCAGACCCTGCGCGCCTGGAAGACCTGCTGGCCAACGGTGATTCATTCCGCGTGCTTTCCTGGCCGTCGTTCATGAACGACGACGATCTGAGGAGCCGGACTCTCCACGAAGACCGGACGCACGAGGACGTCCGGCGGAGCTTCGCACTTGACGGGCTGCAGAAACATCAGCTCTTTTCGACGCTCGTCAACGACCGTGAGGTGGACGCGACGCTGGTCGAGCTCTACCGCTCCGCTCGATCTTCGCTGGATGAAGGCGGTGCGAACACGCTATTTCTGGCGCTGGGGTTTCTGGTGTGGACGCAGGAGGGCAAGGGGCAGAAGTACAGGGCGCCTCTTATCCTTCTGCCCGTCACTCTCAGCCGGCGGAGTGTTAGGTCGGGCTTCATGCTGTCCCTCCACGAAGACGAGCCCATGTTCAATCCCACTTTGGTCGAGATGCTCCGGCAGGACTTCCGCCTCGATCTCGGAATAGCCGAGGGCGAACTGCCAAAAGATGAAGCGGGACTCGACGTGCGGCGGATTTGGACCCGCGTTTCGGAAGCCGTGAAGGATATCGCCGAATGGGAGGTGCTTCCCGATGTTGTCCTTTCCACATTCTCTTTTGCCAAGCATCTGATGTGGAAGGACCTCGTTCAGCGAACGGGTCAGCTCAAAGACAACCCAGTGGTGAAGCACCTGATCGACTCACCGCGGGAGACCTACCCATCAAGCGTCGGCTTTGTGGAGCCTCGGTCGCTGGACACCGGTTATGACCCGCGCGAAACTTTCTGCCCGCTGCCGTACGACTCATCGCAGCTTGCGGCTATCATGTCGGCGGCGAAGGGCAAGGACTTCGTGCTCATTGGGCCACCTGGCACCGGCAAGAGCCAGACGATCGCAAATCTGATCGCGCATTCCATCGCGTCCGGCAAGCGAGTCTTGTTCGTCGCGGAGAAGATCGCCGCTCTCGACGTGGTCCAGCGGCGCCTCCGCGAGATCGGCCTGGGTCAGTTCAGCCTGGAGTTGCATTCGTCGAAGACAAACAAGTCACGCGTCCTTGAGGCGCTTGGTGCAGCCTGGGATGCACGAGGTACTGCCGACGAAGGTCGTTGGGAAGAAGAGGCGCATCGCCTCAAGGTGCTGCGCGACGAGCTCAATGTTTACGTGGACCGCTTGCATCAGCAGCGACCCAATGGGTTGACCGTTCGTAATGCACTCGCCAAGGTCATAGGCCAGGACCAAATCGCTCGCATAGACCTTCCCTGGCCAGATCCTTCCAGTCACGACAGCGCGACGCTCGCCAGCTTTCGTACCTGTATCGGGAAGTTGGAAACGTGTGCGTTCGCCTTCGGCCCTGGGGAACTTACGTCGACACCCTTGCGGCCGATCCACCAGAAGCGGTGGACTCCGCTCTGGCAAGCTCAGTTCGAGCGAGAGGTTGCGGCGGTACAGGCAGCCGTTTCGCGAGTGCGAGCGTCGTACGGCCATCTGGCAGGTACGGTCGGGCTGGACCTTCAGGCCAACCTCACCCTTGCGGCGCGGCTCGCTCTGGCGGAGATCTCCAGCATCCTGCTGTCGTACTTCGAAGCATCGTGGAGCTGGACCACGCACCCGAAGTCGTCGGCCATCATCGAGGAACTTCGAACAGCGAGAGCCAGCCTAGCAAGCTACCGGGCGGTCGAATCGCGATTGGGAGAGGCTTGGGCTCCGGAGGTCGACGGCGGATGCCGTTACGGGTTACGGCTTCTCGCCGAACGAGACGCGTTGCGGGCCAAACTTCCCGCTCCTTGGCCCACTGAGGTTACTGACCAACTCAGTGCCGGAATCCGCTTGCTGGAAGAAGTCGCGAGCCTGGAGCGTAAGCTCTCCGTCCCTTACGATTTCTCGCGAATTCAAGCTCAGGTCTCCGCGCTTGAAGCGGAGTGGCAGAGAGCGCAGAAATCAGTCTGGCCGCTCTCGAAGCTGGCGAAACAAAAGGTCAAGGCGACGCTGGCAGCGGCTGTTGTTGGCGAAGAAGAGCCCAACCCTTCTGCTGACCTGCCCCTCTTGAAACGGCTGCAGGCCCTGCGGGAGCGGATCGAGATGATCAAGATGCCCGTCGTTCCAAGGGACGTTTGGTCAGGGCCGATGACAAGTATCGGGGCTGCACGAGGGGCAGTCCGGCTGCAAGCGGCCCTTGCCGCTCTGCAGGATGGTCGGGCCTTCAGCATGGAGGATCTGGAAGCTGTAGCGTCTGGACATTGTGGTCCTGCGCTGAAGCAGGTTCTCAACAACGTCGAGCAGTTCGTCGCCAGGGAATCGGAGCTTTCGCAACTCCAGTGGCTAACGGCCCCGACGGCGGGCCTTTGGGGCGGTCTGGACACTAAACGCGTGCAGCTTGCGGCAGCATTAGACTTCTGCGAAGACTGGCGTGAGCGTATGTTGCGCGGCCAACATGAGAAGGTTGCTCGTGGCGAATGCGGACACCTCCTTCAGCGGCAATACGACGTCCTGAAGGAGATCGTTGAGGCCGAGAAGGAGCTTTCTGGGTTCAGACATCTCACTCTGGAGACGGAGGGTCTTTGGCGGGGTGCTGCGACAAGCCTAGAGGCACTCGATCGATGCATCGATCAGGCCGATGCGCTCG